>QMRV01000161.1 GCA_003649445.1 Thermoprotei archaeon
GTACTATACTCATAACTAAATCTATATTATATTTCAGAGTACTCTATTACTCAAAAAGGTCTTTAATTTAAATTACATACTCAATTGAAGGCATTTACTTAGCTTGTTAAAAATAAGTTTCAGGGACTTTACTCGTCAATTATACACTAACTTTTCGTATACAGACTCCGAAGTATTTTTGCATAGTCTTAACTAAATAAAGGAGGTGTTCTGAAACTTCATTATAAAAGATTGATACTTATGTCTAAATCTTTCGTACTCAAGAAATGTTTCTATAGTCTCTACAACTACAACAAGCGATTTCAAAGTCTAGTTTTTCAAGTTCTTAAGAATAAGTCTACAATAGTATCAACAACATACCTATAATTGTAAAAGTTCTTGTCATTATTTTAACATACAATAGACAAAAACCTGCTAAAGTTTTTCTTATAAATTCAAAGTAAAAACATCACTATTAAAGTAATAATTGACAAAACTGATTATTTCTTTTAAAATAATAAATCAGTTTACGTAGAATTCTCAATAAAATACTAAGATAAAGAACTATAGTAATGAGAAGAGTATGGGCTGAACGTATGAGCAGTAGCCTAAAGTGAGAGAATAAAAACTCTAAACTAAACAGCTAAATACTCGAAGAAAATAACATAGAGGAGAATGCCCAAGGAAAAAAGACTAGAGATCATCTCACTAGCGGCAATAATAATAGTAAGAATCGCTTTCATCACATACATTTTCGTACTCGACCAGCCTCTATCACCTAGAGGAGATGCACTTTTCCAATCGTATTTGATAGTAGCATCTAAAAAATTTAATCTTTTAGGAAAAGAATACAATTATCCAGTACTCTACTGCTGGTTCTGGTCAATACCTCTCTTCACTCCACTTATTCCAGATATCTATGCATTTAATGCGTACATAACACTGATAATATATATTAACCACATATTAGCTACACTACTGTACTATATATTAATAAAAGAGTTCACCAAGGACTATAAAATAGCGATAACAGCAACCGTATTCTGGCAATATGTTTCGGGATTCACATGGCTTTACTCTCTTATAGAATCACCAGAAAAATGTGGCGGGCTCTATGCATTTATAATAAGAGCATCTTATAAAGTAGGCTATTTCTCAGGAGGACATACCTCGCAAACATTTTTAGACTGCTATACGTTAGTAAGGCTGGCAGCCTTCAATACAGTTTTAGCTTCTATACTCACGCTAAATAAATACTGTACAAAAAGACGGAAAAAATACTTCCTACTATACACTTTCTGCTACATACTATCACTAGGAGGACACTTAGTAGAAGGAACAATAATAGCAATAGCGACTCTAGCCTACATAGTTGTCTTCAAAGTATCTCAACTAAAAAAGCTTCTCTTCGCGGGATTACTAGGAGGCACTATAGCAAGTATCTTCTATATCCTCACATCACCAGCATACTTTACTTTTCCTCGAATACTAGCCCTGCTTACTGCATGCTTCTCACTACCTCTTACAATAATAGTAGCCCCAATTCTTCTGAAAATATTAGATGTACTTACAAAAAAAGTCGAAAAATATAGTTCTACTCTACAGAAACTAGCCTTAGCCTCACTCACAGTATATTATGGTTTAAGCCTAATAGCGTTTCTAATAGCACTTGAAAAAAATATACCTCTAAAATCCCCGTTAGTCACACACTGGTATATCCCTCCCGTAGAATGGGGATTCAAGGGGATCTTCGCAATAATATCTCTAGCGTTTATAACTAAATACAAGTGGTATAATAAAGGATTGAAATACGCAATAACATATCTGCTATTTCTATATGCATTAATAATATTAATAAACATAATAAACATAAACTTATTTTTTGTAACACTACTAATTTATTTTGATCCGCTTTATGCACTACCATTCATAGCGATGATTGATGCATATGTAGTTAAGCTATGGAAGAAAGGCAAATCAGGTAGACTAATATTATCTATAATAATTGTCACTGCAGTTGCCCTCGGTGTCATAGACAATCTACTAAGTGCATACTACTGGAGACACACTACAGGATTCTACTGGCAACAAGTCAAGTGGAATCGAGAGGATTTAGAGCTAATGAATTTTCTTTATAAAGCAAAAGCAGTACACGGATACATAGCAACAGCACAGCCACATGTAGCTCCATCATCATATATAGTATGGCTAGGGGGATTTACTCTGCCTCCTCGCCCCATATTAGAGCTTTACCTCAGAGCATGCAGCTACAGAGAACTGCTTTTCTTAAACAGAATATATCCTGTAGACTATATAGTAGTGGACAACACTTATAAGTTCCCTAAAACAATAACTTTACTTCATTTACTGAAAACACTTAAGCCAGTATATAGCAATAACAAATACAAGGTATATCTTCTCAAAGAAAATGCATCGACTCAACTTAACTCTAAAAAATTTATATGCGTGAGAAAAATAATAATCAACGGAACGGCAGTAATAACGCAAGACAATAAAACAATTACAATAAGCGGAGAATATATTGTACTACCATTAAACAACGGGTATGTCAAGCTACTAGATCTAAAAACAAACATAAGAACCCTCAACAACACATTTTACCGCCCCACAATATTCTTTAAAGGCTACATACACTTAGTTGAAATGTATTCACTTAAATACTTCAAAGAAATAGGTGGAATAGACTCTAAGCTAACAATCAAAGGTGAAGGATCCTTCAAAATAGTTAATACGTTCTGTAGTAAACACATCTATATAAAAGAATTCACGTATACAGGTAAATACAATACCACAGATTCCCATAAAACAATACGAGAAATAATCTTAGAATACTTGAAAAGCCACAATATACAACTAAGCGAAGTAATTCAAACACCTCTTGGAGTCACATGGATAGCCTTTAACCTAATAGTATTAGATATGCTGCTACTCCAAAAATGGAAACTACCTAGACTAACAGTAATAGTAGAGAAATATAAATAAAATACAAAAATCTACGTAACTAAATAAAGCCACTTAAATAAGTCTTCGGCTCAGCCTCAATCTTAATCTCAGAAAAAGCTGAAGAAAAGCACCTAAACTTCTATACTATAGTACTTTTCCTAAACACCCAATAGTATTATTAAGTAAAAATGCAACTACACTTAACAATAGAGAATACACACATAATATCATATTTATGTGAGAGAATCAATATATCTAATAAAACACCATCTTTTAAAGGAAGCAGTAAAATATGCCCCTCAAACGCAACACAATAACAGTGATCATAGAAATAACATTATTATAACAATTTTAGCAAAGCAAACAGAAACAACCATAGAAGAAAACAACACTATATAATACAACATCCTATCATAGTAGACGATCATATAGATATATGAAGTAATTTTCTTTTAAAGCAATCGCATCTATGGAACTATATTTTTGCATAAAAGTATAAATCTAAAAGTATTCATGAAATTTAAACAACAGTACACTTACAGAACACTACAAGAAAAAGCAAAAGACTACGCACATACGAGAAACGTGGCAATATACGAAACATTATCTGACAAGTGTACAATAACATGGACAGTACTCTATGTAGCACTAATGCGTATAGCAATTTTCACTAAAAGAAAACACCAAGTAAAAATAGCAGTATTGTATCACGTTAAATAAAAGTATTAAAAATAATTCAATTAAAGTCCTTATCTATTACACGTACGAAAGGCTTATATTTATACTGAAAAATGAAACTTAAGAAAACGCTCCTCGGGGCCGGAGACTTATGCAGCCACCCACACTAACACCAGAAATCATCTCCGCTACATACAAACGCGCACTCAGAACAGGCAAATACTGGAAACTCCGCCCCGAGGAGCGAGTAATATTAAGGTTATCCGCCCGAATTCTCTCTAAAATAAAAAGTCAAACTCTCAAAGAAATCCTTCTCAAAATAATTGAAAAAATAAGCCCTAAGTTAGCTAGAAAAATTAGGGCTATTGAAATAGGATTTGAGATCCTCAAGAGGCGTGTAGAGCAGGCCCTAATGCTCGGCTACACTAAGGCTAAAGAATGGCTAAAAGACACAAACTACGCGCTCTACCTAGGAATATCCTACTTAAACACACCGCCAATGTATAAATGAAACCTTAAACCAAGCAAATGTCACACAGTAGTTAGTAACATACTCAAAATATAAATGAACACTACTCCAGTAAATCCCGTAAATAGAGAAATAATGAGATACGACCTAGAAGTAGACATTCTGTCAATTTTTCTCAAAGAAGGTAAAGCCGTCGATTCAAAATGGCTAGACAACGACATAATAATACTGCTAAGCGAAAACAAGGAGCCACTCGAAATAGAAATACATAACGCTAGACAAAAAGGACTAATAAAAATACTACAGCAACTACAACAATACCTCAAACCATATCCACTAAGTACGAAACCAGCAGACAAATGACCAAACTAAATCTCCAAGAATACACAGTACCAGACCTAAACATACCATTCATCAATAGAGAAAAAGAAGCAGAACAAATACTAAAATGGCTAACAGAAACAGAAACCCCCTGGAACCACGCAGTATACGGGCCATGGGGCTGCGGAAAAACAGAACTCATGAAAGCACTAGCCCACACACTACAAAAAGAAGAAAAC
>QMRV01000162.1 GCA_003649445.1 Thermoprotei archaeon
AAGAATTAATTATTGCAGTAGGTTCCCTTATTAAACAGGGTTTAAAGATAAAACTTAAGATAGGTGGCGAAGGACCTCTTAGTAACAGACTTGAAAGAATTATAGATAAATTAAATTTAAAAAACAAAGTATATTTGGAGGGTCACATACCATATGAGCATGTTAATGAATGGTATCACTCAATAGACTTATTTGTTTTAAATAGCAGAACCGAGGAAATGCCCACGGTAATCCTTGAAGCTATGGCCTCTGGTTTACCAGTAGTAGCTACCAATGTAGGTGGCGTACCTGAAGCCATAGATAACGAATGGCTGTATGAACCTAGAGATTTAAAAAGACTAGAGGAGCTGATAGTCAAAGTATACAATATGGATATCGATTTAAGAAAGAGAATAGGTCAAAGAAATAGGTTAAAAGTGTTAAAACATTTTAACATAAGAACCAATGCAAAGAAAATCTTGAAAATAATTGATACGTTGAATTGAGTAATCAAGGTGACAACCGCTCATTCATTCTTTGTTTTCAAGTCATTTTCTTCATGGAATTAAAATTAATAAGAACAGGCTAATTAAGTTTATAGGGAGACAACATTGGTTTTATTGCTTCGAGTAGATGTAGACAACGCATATACTCCTATAGGAAATACAAGCATAGTGCGTAAGATGAAGCTTATTTTAAACTATCTCAACGAGAACTATTGGGCTCCCCACATAGAATTCCTGGGCTATAATGAGGCATTTCTAAGACTTATAAACGACATGCACGAACGCGGCATTAGGGCATCGATATTTTTCAAATATATAACACTACCCAATAAGAGAACTATCGATTTCCTCCATGATGAAGGATTTGATGTAGGAATGCATATTCTATCAGCTAAGAACTATGATGAATTTCTCAAAGAAAAGAAGTATATCGAGAAAAAAATAAAAAGAAGGATATACGGGTTTAGTAAACACGGAGATGGTTTAAAGAAACTTTCGAGAAAACATGCATGGAGATATGAACCAGAGAAATACATTAAATGGGGTATTAGGTCAGGATTGAAGTATTTTTCAGGAAACAAACATGACATAATAACTGATGTCGTATTGTTTAATGATTTTTGTTTTCTACCGAAAGTATTTTATATAGAACCATATATGCGAAGAATAAAAGCAACAGTAGAGGAAGCTATTGACTATGTCAACAGCGGCTATGTCGTTGTTGCTCTCGTACATCCGCGCAATTATGTTTTAAGAGACGATGTTAAAAGAGATTTTGAAAAACTTATATCTAAGGCCGATAAGATACTAACGCTAAAAGAATATGTAGAGCATAAACTAGGGAGGAGAAATCTCTTCACTTCGGTTAAGCAAGGGAGCATTATTGAGCGTTGGATGCGTAATACCGGCTAGAAACGAAGAAAAATATTTAGCCAGGACTCTTGAATTCCTATATAAACAGACAATAAAGCCCAAAATAGTAGTCGTTGTAAACGATGGTTCAGTAGATAATACTGCATATGTTGCAGAAAGGTATGGTTGCGTAGTTGTAAACCTGCCATTTCACAGAGAGAGCTGGCTTGGAAGACCTGAGCTTGCAAGCGTTTTAAATGCCGGGTTAAAGGTACTTAGAAGCCATGACATAGACTATGTCTTAATCTTAGGCGCTGACACTTTGCTTCCATCAAATTACATAGAGAAACTGATAACGTATATGGAAAGGAATAAGAAAGTTGTCATAGGCAGTGGAAGAATTTTTGGCGAGAGATACAGGGCATCTTTTCCACGAGGATCCGGCAGACTTGTAAATGCTTCATGGTGGCGTGAATTAAATAACATGAAATACCCTATAATCTGGGGCTGGGAATCATGGTTAGTGTTTAAAGCAATACAACAGGGGTATGAGGCGAAATGCTTTAAAGATCTAATTATGTTTTCGCAAAGAAAAACAAAATTAAGTCCTTTAAAGGCAAAGTATATGGGAATGGCAATGAAGTCTTTAGGTTATTGGATGCCCTTCGCCTTAGCTAGATGCTTCCGTGCGTCAATAAAATCCCCTAAACTTGGTTTGTACATGCTTGCCGGGTATTTTTCTAAAGTGAATAGAGCTGATATTGCCTCCTTTGTTCCAGAATATCAAAGGAAAATGTTGCTACAACGAATAACGAGTTTAATTCTATGGAAAAACTGAAAAGATTAACTAATTATTCCGTTAAGTAATCATCAGGCAATTTAACGTCGAAACCTAATGTTGAAAGGTTTTTCACAATTTCTCTATATATTCTTCCTCCCCTCATATTATAAGATTCTTGGTGAAAGAGTATCGTAAAATTTTTTGAACCTCCTAACTTTGCCCTCTTCATCTTCCATAGCACGTACTTTAATGCTCTTTCTTCATTGAGTTTCAACCTGCCAAAAATATCAGTATCCATAATGCCTATGGGTATTTCTAGAAGTCTTTCTCTTATGAAAAACGGGTCGTAGGTACTGACTGTTTCGGCTCTCAATGTACTGTCGTATTTTATTTTCTCTCTTTGAAATAATGTAAGAATATTGTCATTTAGGATAAGACCATGAACTCTTACTCCTTTTACCGGGCCTATTTCCCTCTCAAAAAACTCTTTTTGCATTCTAAAAAGTCCTAAGTATTGGTTTGCTTCATAAACATAGTGTAATTGTACTTCCCATCCTTGTCTTTTTATGTACTTAATAATGTCTATTATTTCTCCTATGTCGAATAAGAATACAGGCACAAAAAACACTGAACGATAACCATACTTGTCCTCTAAGCTTATTATTTCCTCAATGTTATTGTATAAATTTTTTATTTTTAATGCTGCAAGTATGATATCTTTTATTTTGAACCTTTTTCTTCTCTGCCAAATATGTTTAAAAGGTCTTCTTATCGAATCTACGTCATGTGTTAGTATGATGTTCACGTAACACACCTCCATTGAATAATTATGTATTTTAAAGCTTCTTTGGCATCCTTAAAGCATGGAACACCGTATTCTATATATTGCTGAAACCTATAGGGGTTATCCGTTACACTGATGGGCATTATGTTTAGTTTTAAAGCTGAAACTATGTCAATTATAGTATCACCGAACATTAATGTTTCTTCAGGCAATACACCTAACTTATCTAATACTCTCTTTAGTTGTTCTAATCGGAGTATTTCTGCTTCCCTATCTACAACTAAGGAAATAGTTTTCGAAATACCCATAATGTCTAATGCACGTTCTATTGCTTGTTTTCCCTGCTTAGACACTATAGCCATGTATTTTACATTCTCGGAAACTTTTTTGAGTAAAGCGTTGAGAGAATGATCTTTTTTCAGCTTCTTAATAGCCTTATTTTCATATTCTCTTAAAACTTCATCAATTTTGTGGTATTCTTTCTTTCCTCTGCTTTTATAAAGACCTATCATTATAGTGTCCCAAGGCTTTATCAACCCGTCTTTCACTAATTTCGCTTTTACTTCGTTCCATGGTATATCAAGCTTAACCAATGTCCCGTCAAAATCAAAAATTATGCATTTTATCCTTCTCTCTCGAAGTACTTTACTAAGGTAAGCTAGGTTTCTCCTATAAACACTATCTAAGTCTGTTCTTAACTTGGAATGTTTACATGTAAGAACCTTTATTAACCTCGTCAATAGTGAGTAAAGGAATTCTGAAGGATCATTAAAATGTAAATCAGTATAAATTAAGCCATCGCTAAGAGTTTTCTTCAGCATCCTAAACCATGTTTTCGGGTTTAGTTTTAAGTAGTAAAGACCTGAAAGAATCCATGTAAAGCATTTGCTTTTTACATTTACTCTTAATTTTGGTTTTCTATTAAATAAAAATACTTCAATAAGACATTTCGGTATGTCTATGCCTAGTGAAGTAGCTAATTCCAGGCTACCCCAAAGTTTAGGATTTATTTCTAAAAGGTAATAGTCTCCTGTCTCAATGTTTCTACGGAACTCAGCCATAATAACACCTGTCCATTTAAGCTCTTTCACTATTTTTCTCCCAAGAAATATTAGTTCGGGATTAAAGTTTAAGCATGCAAGCATACTGGGGCCGCCGCTTGGTTTTTCCTCAATAACTCTTACATGAGTATAGTCGACTATAATTGAGCCGTTTTTCGCTAATGCGAAATATCCGCACCCTACTCCGGGTACAAAGTCTTGCACCATGAAGCTCTTGTTTTTCAGCTTAATTATGTCCAATAAGCTTTCCTTGAAGAATACGTATTCTGGTTTTGAAGCGTCAGACACGCCTTTAACCACCACAGGCCCTGTAGGAGCAAATTGATATTCATTAAGACTGTAAATTTGAGGATATTTTATACCTATACGCTCACAGAGTTTTACCAGGTTATCTTTCCTCGAAACATAGGTAATTGTTTCAAATTCGGGGATGGGTATTATGATGTTTGATGGAAATATTTGCTTATACTTGGAGAGCAGAAGGGTATCAATAAAGCCTATAGGTATTATCATTAGTGGTTTCACGTTATTGACTACAGAGATTACATCATTTACATACTTTTTTTCATTCACGTAAGGATTTGCAATAAGATACCTTTTACTTACATATCTTGAAAAAATGGGGGAACTCCATTTGTAGAACAATGCTATTACTTTAAAACCCG
>QMRV01000163.1 GCA_003649445.1 Thermoprotei archaeon
CGTTTCATCACCTGACTTCCCACTGTAATACAGGGTTTATAAAATGCTCTTAAGTGAAACTATTAGCGTCAAGGAAGTAGTAATAGCTGGTTATATTGCTGATGTAACATCTACATAAGAGCTGATCTATTAATGGAGCCCTATGATCCGAGGTTCAAATCTCTGCAGCTCCATTATCGTAGATTCATACGAGTTCTCGGCACAGATCAACGGGTTATAACACCATATTTTCAGGCTACTATATCAACCTTGAGCTCACTTTGTTATATCGAACTGTCGTAACAGGTTCTCTATTCGGACCTATATGTATCTAATGCTGACTGTTAGCGGTGATCCGCTCTAACTAATTGTGTTCCAGGAAGAGGGTAGGTCTTCAGATGTGTTTTACTGGGAGCTAAGTATTAGGTATGTACTCAGCGAGATTTCGAAGCGCTTGCACCTTTGATAGAGGCTCTTAAGCTCTCTGTAATTATAGCAAAACTATTTGATCATATTGTTCTTGAAGTTCAAATGTATGAATTTGTTATTATGTTAGCTCGGCTTCTTTACCGATTTCATCATCTCTAATAATTTTTCGAAGTGCTTCTCCATCGGCAACGTCTTTAACTATAGACCATGCATAGGCTATCAGCGACGTTGCTAGTCTAGTGAAGTTTATTATATCGTTAAGGTGCTTCAAGTCTTCAAGATCCTCGTCAGTATACTCCATAGGTATCACTATTCCGTATACTGGAGGAATTCCCCGCTCTGCTGTAGTTATCATGACCGCCCTTATTATGCCCGCTGCAAGCTCCTCTCTCTTATCAATCCTTATTCTAGCAACTGGGTGAACCCATGCCGAGACTGCTTGGTATAGGTCAAGTATATAGTTAACCCACTCGCTACTCTCTTTGTCTCTGAAGACCTTTGCCAGGATCTTGTATAGGGAGCATTTAACTCCTGAAACAGTGACATTTCTGACGCTTTTATGCCCCACCTTTTCAAACCATGGAAGATCTCTCAGCTCCTCCTTATTGTCTGCATAGAGGGTTACTACGAATGCCTCTAATGCTGTTCTGATGGTATAGAATGCTTGTGGGAGTGCTCCAAGGAGTACTGCTATAGGTAGGAAGTTGAGGTTCGGATATACAACATGTATAAGCATGGGATACATTAAGTACTTAGTGAGCATGTTCATACGCTTCTCTTCAGATAAGGTCTTACTAGGCATGATCCACATCCCTATATCTATTATATCGTTTAGTAGGTCGTAGCACGAATCTATAACATCCCTATAATTCCTAGTTAGGAATTCTAAGTTCTTGATCATAACGTCCCTAGAGTAGTTCATCCAAGGTTCCAATGCTTTCCTTACTTCATCCATAGGCTAAAACCTACATTTACTGTATCCCTACACAGTAGATTAATTCTTCCAGCTAGAGGCTTCCTAAGGAAAGTGAAACGTTTTATTCCCGATGCTGATAACTTCTGTCTGGTGATTTGAAATGTCGTATCCTTCTCATCGTAAGGGTTCTAAGGTCTAACAGTACTTTTAAGTATGTAAATTTAGGATAAGAGTTATAACACATTTATGTAGAAATGTTAGGTGATGGCAGAGGTATATACCCCCTTGATCCCCCCATGTAAGACCCAGATCATGCTTTGTGATCAGCACTCAAGACCTCAATCATTCCCTTTAGGGGTCAGCCCTGCCGAGGTCATCACTCTACTATTAGTAGTGGTTAGTGGGGGTACTTTAATCTTTAATGTGGTAGTAAGTAATATTAATCTATTTTTGCGTTTAATGAACTTGGGTTTTAAGGAATGCGTGTGGTTAAGGGTGTTCCTAGGTTTAATCTTTTCCGTAAGCCTACTTTGCTTGAGAAAGTTGGGAAGCTTAGTGAGGAATTGGGTGTTGAAGTTTATGTTAAAAGGGATGATGTTATTGAGTTCGCTATGGGTGGTAATAAGGTTAGGAAGCTTGAGTTTATTGTTGGTGAAGCATTAGCTACGGGATGTGATACTTTAGTTACTGTTGGAGCAATCCATTCAAACCATGCTAGAACAACTGCTGCAGCAGCTAAGAAAGCCGGGTTAAATGCGCGCTTAATTCTATGGCCTAGGAACTATGAGGTTAAAGGTAATCTACTGTTAGACATGCTTTATGATGCTGAAATAACATTTGTTGATAGTAGGGAGGCGGCGTTAGAGAAACTAAATGCCGTAGCTGAGGAGCTTAGGAGGAAAGGTGCGAAACCATATGTTATTCCGTTGGGCGGAGCTATTCCAACAGGGATTTTAGGATATGTTGAAGCGGCTTTTGAAATAGCTAGGCAATTAGGAGAGTTAAACATTAAGCCCAAATACGTAGTTCATGCTTCAGGCTCTGGAGGAACACAAGCAGGACTAGTTTTAGGTTTAAAGCTTGCAGGAGTAAATGCTAAGGTCATTGGAATAGATATTATGGGAAAACCTGAACTACCTAGAAAAATAATTGAGCTAATCAAAGAAACTATGGAGAAATATAGGTTAAATGCCGATGTTAAGTCCGAAGACATAATCGTTTACGATTATAGTTTCGGAGGATATGGTGTTTTAACGAAGAAGGTAGTTGATATTATGGTTAAAGTTGCTAAAACTGAGGGACTACTTCTAGACCCTATTTACACTGCTAAAGCGTTTGCGGGACTAATAGACTTGGTTAGGAAAGGTGTAGTGGAACAAGGCTCGCAAGTAATTTTCATACACACTGGAGGCTACCCAATAATATTCCAGTATAGTGAAGAAATTTGGAAACTAATAAAGAAAGGCTGAGTGCTAAAAAACTATTATGTTCAATATTCTCCTAGCTCTTTCCTATATGTTTCGTAAAGTCTTTTACCCCAGTTGTCTATATCTTTTAGCTTGCCTAGGAAGAATCTAAGTACTGGTGGTTTGTAAACCCATTCTAAACCCTTTATTAGTTCTCTGTGTTCGTATAGCCAAGCTATTCTGTCTACAGCGTAGTCTATGTGTGATCTTAGGTAGGTTCTTCTTGGGAAAGCTATTCTAACAAGTTCTAGGTCTGAGAAAACTTCTCTACCGTCGGGTGTTCTCTCCATGGACATTGTTCCTCTTTCCATAGCTCTTATTCCTGAAACAATGTAAAGTGCTGCTGCTAAAGCTCCTGCAGGATACTGATTTTGCGGTACGTGAGGCAGGAACTTCATTGCATCTAAGTGTACACCTAGTCCTCCTGGTGGAGTAACTACGGGTATTTTCTCCTTCCTAAGTTTTTCAACAAAATACCTTATTTGCTCCACAGTAGAGCCAACTAGTGATTCATCAACCATTTCTCTTATCCCTACAGCCATAGCACCTAATTCCTTTATTGACATACCTCCATAGGTAAAGAATCCTTCATATACTGGAAGTAGTTCTTCTAGTTTCTCAATGAACTTCTTATTGTTTGTTGCTATGAATCCTCCCCTAATGCATGGTGCTTTTCTAGCGCTCGCATAGAAAATGTCTGCAAGACCGCACATCTCCTTAACTATTTCGGCAACTGTTTTATTCCTATATCCTCTTTCCCTTTGCTTTATCAAATAAGCATTCCAATCAATCATGCTACCGTCTAGAACAAGAGGTATTCCATGTTCATTACATATTTCCTTAATCATCCTTAAGTTCTCCATGGAAAATGGTTGGCCGCCAATGAGGTTTGTTGTCGCTTCCATTCTAACAAACGGTATTTTCTCTTTACCATATTTTCTAATTACTTCCTTTAGTTTTTCAGCATTCATGTTTCCTTTAAGTGGATGAGTGCTTTCAGTATTTAATGCTTCATCAACATATAGTTCTAATACTTGTCCACCAGCTAGTTCGAAATGAACTCTTGTAGTTGTAAAATGGTAGTTCATAGGTATAACGTCGCCTTCCTTAATAAGAGCTTTAGCTAATAAATGCTCAGTAGCTCTACCTTGGTGAGTAGGTAACACATACTTATACCCTAAAACATCTTTTACGGCTTTAACAAATTCGTAAAATGTTTTACTCCTGGCGTAAGAGTCTTGAGCAGTAATCATAGCAGCAAGCTGCTTATCTGTCATAGCATTTACTTCACTATCAGTAAGCATGTCAAGAAACACATGATCATTCTTAAGCAGAAATGTATTCCAAAATGCTTCGTTAAAGGAAATAACCACGCTAAACGTTTAGTTAATATGTAGCCTTTACTGCATAAGTATTCACCGTTTATTTTAGTGGGATTTAAAAACAATAAATAAAACATTTAACATACTACCATAACCTCCTATGAATACTAAAAATCGTAATAAGGAAAATTTTAAGAAAGAAGTAGAAAAATAAACACGTGAGCGGCGGTCGTCTAGCCTGGACTAGGACGCCGGCCCCCCAAGCCTGAAGGACCGTGGAAAGCCGGCGATCCCGGGTTCAAATCCCGGCCGCCGCACCAAACCAATAGAAAACTCTTCCCTCACCTCCAAGAGCTCTACACAGAATATAGACGACAATTCATATCAACTTAATCTTACATGCATATCAGAAATGATAATCTTGGCTAATCCATGGTAGAGCCTCCACTAAGCTTATTGAGCTTTGCACGAAGTTATATATGGGTAG
>QMRV01000164.1 GCA_003649445.1 Thermoprotei archaeon
GAGACCCGTAGCCTGCAACGGGCTACGGTGAAGGGGTCAGGGCGTCGCCGTGATGAACCCATCCGTGGCGGATATAATCTGCTACAGTTTGAAAGATGATGCTAAGGATTGGGTGAACGGTTTCCTAATAGGCTTTGGTCTTTGTCTCCTCCTGATGAGTTCCTGGTTACTTCCCTTGACTATAGCCAATCCCTTTAGAGCGCAACAAGAAGCATTGATCTGGGGAATTGTGCCTGGAGCAATTCTGGTAATAGTTGGTGCTGTACTCGTAGTAATAGCAAGAGTGAGGAGAAGGAGAAGTGAGCGCACATCCACTTAAGTATCAAAAATAATGTCTTATTTTTGAACTTGTGTTTTTGTAGTTCAAAAATTAAAGGGGGAATAGTATAGCAGTCGAACCTATTAGATTAATTGTGGAAGGTAGGAGGAGAGTATTCCTTCTCACCGTCTACTACAGACTCCTTTTCCATACATACTCTAGCAATATTGGACTGAATGCGGAGAAAGTAGTATTCTTCAACAGTACTAAGGAGTTCTTGAACTTCATGAGTGGCTAGTGGATTTCGACACTAGTCTATAAAATCATAAAATTCTTTTTCCCACTTGAGATAGATCCTCATTTTTCACATCTCATTTCAGACAGCGCTATCTCATCTTAATTTCCAAAAACTCGCATCCATTACTCGTTAGCTGATGTTAATATTAAAATCACTAAAGTCCAAGTTGGGATAACCAGAACACTTCTTATCTTCTCCTATCAATCTGTGTTAGTTTATGATAGAATTAAGAATTAGAATTTCAAAGAGAATACTGAAAGTCTCTATGTACTTTCCAGTAAAGAGCTCTTTAATTTCTTCAAGCCTCCTCTCTATCCTTCTATTAGCACTAAGCATCCTCTCATAGCTCTCCTCCAGCAGGCCGTATTGCGTTTTTAGAGACCTATAATGGCTGAAGACCGAGAGGTTCGAGGTTTAAATCCTACCCCCTGCACCGAAACCAAGTGAGCTATAGTGTCACTGGAAGTCGCTGAGATCATCGCCTCTTAATAGCTTCTTAACTCTATCTTCGTCCTCGATGTTCACAGCCTTTATTCCTGCTCTCAATGCAATATTAATCAATTCCTTGTCAGCGCTTAGGAGCACATTACTACCGGAATATACGCATGTCTGAATTTGAAGGGCATCAGCCTCATAAATATGTTCCTTCAAAATTAAGGGCCAAGACTCGACAAGTATTGATGTTATAATTGGAAATATTTCTAAGACTCTTAGGCGAAGTAGCCTTATGAATTCACCTATAAAATTTCTAAGAACTCTCCTAAATTCATCATCACTAAGCCATCCTCTCCTTCTTCTCACATCAAATACGCCTAATACTTCGCCAATGTTCCAAATAGACGTGACAATAGATAACTCTCCTATCCAGCACCTATCGAATACCTGATCTACTGCAGAGCTCCCGGGCTCGAATACGTACCGCTTAACTATTGCGCTACTATCAAGGTATACCTTCAGCAATGCGCCTTCCCCTCATTTCTCGAATGAGATCCTCTGAAGGCGGACCTCGAAGCTCAGGTCTACCTCGCTTTACCTCTTCAGGAGATATCAGAGCCTCTATGTCAACGTCCATCCTCTTTAAAGCTTGCTCAACCTCCTCATCGATTAGAAATGTTCGGAGTAAACTTTCAACCTCATCGCTTAATTTTCTTAATGTCCCATGCTTCCTCAAAACGAGTTCCTTAAACTTAATCCATAACTTCTCGTCTATGTATAGGCTGACCTTCTTCAAGTATACCACCAAAGAACTTTACCAGTAAACTGGTATTTAAGTTGATCGCTGATTCTCCAACACATGCGAAGAATCGCTGATTCTCCTCCACTTTTGAAATCTATGGTTCGGTTAGACCTTGGGGCAGGTACTTGAAAACTTATCGATATGCTTAAACTCTTTCACACAGAGTCTTTGGTTAGCTTATAATAAACCAAGATACAATAGGCCCTAAGAGAAGAGGAGAAGCTGACGGTAAAACTTAGGAAATTCGTGTGAAAATTAGCAGATGTACTCCTTGCTTTTTATTATAGTGACCACATCATGAGCTTTAATGCATACGACCGCTCAATAGCTTCTCTACCTCCTCTGCTGTTGCTGGATCAAGCTTTCCTCTCATCCTTAGATACGTAAGAGCAGCAGCTAGCTTAGCTGCGGCATCCTCTATAGCCAGATAGGTCTTCTCATCTAGTTTCCTCACCTCAGGACCTAGCTCCAACAGCCTCCTATAACATTCAAGTAAAGCTCTAATAACCTCCACTCAGCTCCCTCATCAATTATTGGACATCATCTGATAAAAACTCTCCTCCAGGACATTACTCTACATTAAGATAAGGTTGAGTGTACCTCAGGTGCAGAGAAAGCTGGACGGATAGTAGAAGCCTTTATACTAGTCAAGCACAAGTATGTCCTAGATGAATCTCAAAGAGAATTTCAAAGAGAATATTGAAAGATTGATAAAATCACCCAGTCTATCGAATATTCATTTCACAGAATTTCAAAAAGAATATTGAAATTATTTCTCACCTTCAGGTAATCATTAGTGTAGGCCATTTATAAATGTTAAATGCCTCCTCGTTAAACATATTTATAACAAGTCTCTCCTAATAACTGAGGGGGGCGCCATGCCTAAGCTCTCTCTCCTGTCCCTAAGCTCTGCCAAAAAGCTCCTCGAAGCCTCAGCACTCGTAATGATGGTGACAGCGCTCCCCATATTCTTCGCCGATTTAGTATCCCTCGCATTCAGGTTCATTCTCCTGATTCTCTACGCCTACACTATTGCTGTTGCAGTTCTCATACTTGGCGTCCTCCACAGAAGGAGTAGGCTAGGGAAAATAGCTATCGGTGTGGCTGTAGTTTTCCTAGTCACAGTCACTCTCTGCTTCGTAGCTGACTATCTGTACTTCCAGATAATACTAGAAGTGGTGAGGCGGATGGCAGAGAAGTCTGCTCCAGAGTCGTACCAGCACCTAATAGAGTTTGGGGCTCAGATGCTGATCATAAAGACGCTGACCATACCCTTCTGGCTAGCTTCTTACGGCGTACTGCCCTTCATGGCGTGGTTTGTCCTCAAGAAGCAGAAATACCTGACAGGGAAGCTCTTCACAATATCCTTCGGGCTAGCGATAGCATTCTACCTCCTCTACTCAGGACAGTTCTACACGGTATGGTCGGCAATAGCCTCCATAAGGAACCCGCCAGAGCCCGAGGAAGTGGTAAGGGGTGTGATGCAACTGTATACCCTAGCCATCCCTACCTTCGTTATAAGCATCCTCCAGTTCCTCGCCCTCAGGAAGATGAAGGTAGAGGGAGAAAGGTGAGGTTATGCCTGCTTTAGGGAAGAAGATCTTAGAATACATAAAGAGAGGGGAGCTGGTTATAGAGCCTTTCACCAAGGAGATAGTTAGGGAGAATGGTCTTGACCTAGGATTGGAGGAGAAATAGCTATACTAAACAAAATCCTATTAAACAGGCACATGCATGCCCTCCTAAAGGAGTTACTAAACCTAGGAGCAGATAAGAAGTCCGTTGAACTCTCGGCAGTCCTCTTACTACTCCAGAATATTCAAGCTGACAGCTTCAGCCGACCCCTTGCCGAGATTGGGCTATTCGACAGCACGGCTATCAAGTTCGCCAGCGGTTCTACTGGGCTACCTTCTTGGAGGAGCTGGAAAGGAACGGGCTCGTTATGGCGTACGACAAGAAAAGGGTCAAGGCAACCCTCTCGATGAGGTTCGCCGAGTTTCAAGGAGAATATTGAACACTGAAAGTAGGAGATAGAGTTTTAAGTCTTGGGAGTTCTCTCTTACCGAGGAAGAGAGTATTGAAGGCTGCTAGGCTAATGCTTGAGGCGTATAAGATGCTTTTAGAGGCTGCGGATTCCATGCGCACTTCTAAGCTTCATGAGACAGAGGCTTTCAGACATCTGCTAGAATCGCTTAAACAGCTTTCATGGGCTCTAACAGTAATGCGAGCTCTAGGGCAGCTTGATCCAGAGACTGAGAAAGAACTGGAACGTGTACTTACTGAGCGCTTGATATCATAGTCAGAGGCTCTTGACCAGTACTCCTCCTACAGTTTTGGTAGAGCTAGGTCGGAGAAATAACTAGGTCTACAAGCTTATGTGGCTAAGGAAACATATCCTTGAAAAGCTCATGAGCAAACAGTCCTAGGAGGAATCCTTCAGTCCAGTCCTCATAGGGCGGTAGTTCCTCATCACGGACTCTAATCATCCTGCCACAGTTTGGACATATGATGATTTCAATAGGCTCCCCACATCTTGGGCACTTGAATGAGTTATTATGAAGCCTGAACTCTTCATGACATGTTCTACAGATGATGCTGGAGATTATTTCTCCACAGCCAGGGCATACTATTTCAGGCATCTAGCCCCCTCTCAATTATGATATGATCATTTAGAATTGATATTAGCTTTTAGGTGAGTGATCAACACCACATGCCTGATAGTCAGGCTAATATTTAAATACCTGGTTATCACCCAATTATCAGGTGATTAACGGTGAGTCAGACAGTGGTAA
>QMRV01000165.1 GCA_003649445.1 Thermoprotei archaeon
ATAAAACAAGTACTAAACATAGATGAAGTAAAAGAAACAGTCAAACTCCTATTCGAAGGACATATCAAAGACCACAGGCTCATCTACTATCCGTACTACGCATGTAAAATAAACGAAGAAGGAAAACGATACATCATAGCAGTAGACATGCAAACCAACACCATAGACAAAGAAACAGGAAAAATACTCACCGCACTATACCCACACCTACCCCTCTAAGACCTCGCCAATTCTTCAAGAAAACACCTGAGGATTACTCGCTTAAAACATTACTATGTGACCAAGACCACTATATATAGACAAAATAGGTAAAAAACTTTAACCAACAACAAAACGCGCTACCAGCAAAAAATCACTTCAAAATAGCAAAAGCCTTTTATCTCTTCTCTTAGCCTCGAGCGTATCCTCAATGTTTCATAAGATTAAGTATAAACATTAGTAAAAACAATTTAGAAGAATAAGAGTTTATTAAAATAAAAGATATACAATATTAATGAAACCATTAACATTACCAAATATCATTAAAATTAAAAATATTTAACAGCTTTATTTATCTAATTAAACCAGTGACAAATAAAGTCCCGCCATTAATATTCTTTACTTTATTTCCCTAGCCCTAAGAACTTCCTCGGCTAATAGTTAATAAAAGAAAGAATAGGAAAACCTATTTAAATTCAATAGAGCAAGTATAAGCATGGAAGAAAAAATCAATAAATGGAAATTCCTTCTTGAAGAGTATAAAACGTTAAGAGAAGAAATATTAAGTAGAATAAGACTACGATACTACTACGAATATATAATGCTCATTTTCTCCTACTCAATAATATCACTAAGCCTTATATTATACCCAGAGAACATACTTTCATCACTACTTATTTCTATATCACTTCAAGCAGTAATAACAATTCTCTACATGATAATTACTCGACTAATCAGAGAAATAGTCAAAATAGGAAGCTATATATCAGCAAGATTAGAGCATGAAAAAATGCTACATGCACTTCCATGGGAATATATCATATACATACAAGCAGTAGAGAGAAAATTTTCTTACGGAAAACCAATAAACGTAAGCCCTCATAATATTCTAGCTTTCGCACTATATCTAATTAGTTTCATACAAACACTGCTATACATATTAGAAGACTATAATTTAACCTATACCGAATATTTATTCTTAGCAATTAGCTTATCACTATTAGTAATAAATATAGGCCTATTCCAAAAATATCATGACTCAGCTAAATTCAGAAAATACTGCTACAACAATTTCTCTGAGCAATTACAACAAATAAGAAAACAGACTCTCTTATCTCATACAAAAGAGCTTTGAAGTGTACTCCAATAAATCACTATAACAATATATAAAAACAAATAGTATACGTTTACGTTAAAGATAAAAGTTAGCTTAAATATGTTCCAGAATCATAAGAATATGAGAAGACGCCATAAAACACTGAACACGAATCAAATAAAATCCTTGACAATTAAACAATTCAAAGTAGAACCTTTAATAGTCGTCAGCTCAAGTATAAGGTAAATATGTCTGAGAAAGAAGAAAAATCTTAAAGCTCGCCGAAATCGAAAAAAGAGATAAAGCCGAAATCGCGAGAGAAATTTTAATCAAAGGAATCACGGAGAAAAGAATAGAAGTAGATCCGCCTCAACTATATCAAGTAAAACAAGAGCATTCTCCACATTATTTTCAGAAACAACGACCCTACTCATTTACATATATATTGAGTTAAAAGTAGATTAACATATTGTCTAAGAAAAATAGCAAGATACGCTACTCAAGCATTTTCATACTATAAGAAGGATAGAAAACTTAAGTGCAGAAGTCACAATTATTTAATGAGCTATATATGTACTTTCAATAAAATACAGCTTATACTCAACAAATATAGCCGTCCAAAATAGGAAAACTTTTAAGGAAAGCAAGCATTTAAAAAATGGAAGCCATGTCTTCAAGAGTTCTACTCAAAATGCTTACCGAAGAAGAAGTCCAGAAACTAAGAGAAGTACGCGATATTCTCGAAGAAGTAGTCGAAACACTAGACCTGCTTTTAGACAAAGAAGCATTAAAGAAACTAGAGGAAGCAGAACAAGACATAAAAGAAGGAAAAATAAGAAAACGGGAAGAATTCATAAAAGAAATACAATCTAAAACCTAAGCCTCTTATACCCACGCTTCCTATGAAAAACAGTCATCAATATAACCATCTTCTCTTCTTTCACCACCCTATAAATTAGCCTATAATCACCTATCCTCAAAGACCAATAAGGCATACCCCTAAGCTTCTTCCCAATAAAAGGATCAACCTTCAAGTGACACACATACTCTTTAACTTTATCCTGAATAAATGAAGGTAACTTAACAAAATCTTTCTCAAACCTAGACGTAACAAAAGCCTCCTCGCATGCTCATCGTGAACTTTCCACCCAGCATATCTAGAAAAATTAGCTAGATCATATAAGATATTTTCATATACGGATCTAACATGACCTCATTTCTTACAGATATAACAGGTATTTAAAACAACATTTAATGCTTTAAAAAGAAATATAACCTTTTTAGGTATCTATTATCTCTTTCAAACCATTGATCTTATTAAACTTAAATTCGGCTACAATCCTGTCCTTTATCCTACCGTATGCTCTGCTCCTCTTAAGTAAACCACAACGATATGGAACAATCAGCACTATCCTCGCCTCAGGATACAGCTCCACATACTTATGCGTATGCCTCTCAAAACATAGAGTAGCAGCCCTCCTCCTCAAACTCTTTTTCTTTCCGAGTCTATGAAGAGAGCAAAGTGCTAAATCAACAATTAATACCCCTTTCTCCCTCAAATAATTCAATAGCTCCTGCGGAGACCCTACATTAAACTCCCTCATTAAATTACTTCTAAGCCTCGAACGAGTATTTAAATCATATATGAAGTTCCTATAAGGTATCGACTCCGCTAAAATAAAGTACTTAACAGACTCCATTCTACTTAACTCACTCTCCCTCAACTCCTCACAATGCCTAATCCACTCCAAACACTCATCACGCAAAACCAACGCCGGGCAACCACTACAATTCAACTTATCCAGATCCATAATTCTGCCCATATAATATTCTAGCGAATACTTAGTGAAACAGCTATCTTGAGCTTTACATTTAAAGCCTAATACTTAATCATATAGCCTCATCCAATAACCTCTTAAGCCGTTCAATCCACTCACTACTTAAACCAACAAGCTTTGCTCCCTCCAAAATCACCTTAACATAGTCTCTCGAAGGCTTAAGCCTCGAATCAGTATTTACAGCGAAATAAGCCACAGCATTAACCCACATCTTAAGATCGATATTCCACACCTTTACATTAGAGCGAGTATAATGATCCGGATAGCCCTCGTATCTATCAATCTTCTTTAGTTGTTCTTTAGTTATTAAATAGAGAACACCCTCAACCCACTCCCCGCCACATAACTCAATATTAGCATAGCCAGCCCCGGGCTTAGGACCAGGAGTCTTTGAAAAAACAAGCCTATACCCAGGCAGCAATCCCCTACAAACCATTAAAGGAGCACCCTCAATTCTCTTAGCAAACTCGCTTAAATGAACATTCTTACCATAAGCAAAATACCATAACACAGTCATATCAACACCTCTTTCAGTTTTTCTTAACTATTAGTAAAGTAATTAGTTAAAAATTTTGCTATCCAACCAAAGCACAATAGATCACTGCAATATTCTCGGCTCCGAGAAGAGATGTATACTCTTCCAAAGCGTAGCACTGAAGAAATCAAAGTCAAATTAAGCAGTTATTTAAAAAGAAAGAAACTAGCGATTAGACGTACAAAAGTAGCATGATTAACTGCGTCGAGTCTTCTATATCAAGTATTTACAGCAAAATGTTAACTAACAATGAGTTAATAGAATACTACGATTATTTCAAATCAAAAATTTCTGGAAATAATAGCAATCAAATGATCGTACTATGAGAAATATTTAGAGACCCTGTAAACATGTCTGCAGACAGCTACTAGTTTAAGATACTTCAAGAAATTGTCAAAAATATTTACATTAAAGTCCTGCATTCTCTTTAATTTCAAATAACACCTTATAGACTAAAATCAATCAGATTAACATTTTTCTTCGCACAAATACAATGGTAAAATAATACTCTCAGTCAATTTAACTAATCAGTTTGTACAGTTTATCGAAAATTCTCAAGTTATAACACACCTCAGACTACACATGCCATGATCAAGAAAGTATTAACAAAATATTTCGTAGCATATTATCCTATTAGTACATCTCTCGTATAAACATAAGCCTTATTTTTCACAGTAACATATGGTTTTCGGAGATGAAAAGTGTATTAAACAGACAAAATAACCCAGAGGGATATTCAAAAATAGACCCCACAACCAACCTTAGCCCATTATTCAAAGTGCATAAAGATTACCTTGAAGAGATTTTTGTCGTATACGAAATAGAACCCAATATGATAGAAGATTTTACAAAGACTTTTGGCAAAAAAGGTTTTTCCATTAAAAAGCATAATAATAAAAC
>QMRV01000166.1 GCA_003649445.1 Thermoprotei archaeon
GAACACTCGTCAAGTTCTAAAGGATTTATAGATATTTTAGAAGCATCTACTACTATACCGCCAAGTTCCTCAATAACTTTAACGTATTCGTTATGTGGATCTATAACTAAGCATGGTATTGCCCATTGATAGTAAAGTTCCTTTATTAGTTTTTTAGCTAGGCTTGATTTACCTGTGCCACTACTTCCAGCTATCAAAATGTGGTAATTTATTTGAGAATAAGGGTTATAAGTGTATGTTCCTGATTCAACTCTCCAATACCAGCTTGGCGACTTGGGTATGTGAAGTTTTTCCTTTAACCATACATTAGCTGGTTTACCGTACACCAATCTAGAAACTATTCTACCTATCTTAACACCTTCTATTGCCTTTTCCTCTTCCACCATGCTTTCAGTTGCAACACCTTTAAACATCGCGTATGGGAGAGAAATCCATGAAGCTATAGCATATAGGTTCCTGCTTATTTTATGACCTTTTAGAACAAGTAGTGATAAAGAGAATATTACTCCAAGAATATACACTATCTCTTCGTAGAACCCCATAGGCTTAACTAATGTTATGAGAGAGGCGATAGCTATTATAATAAATGACTTAGCTAGTAGAGTTTTCTGAAAGCCCTTTATAGATATTTTTAGGTCTTTTATTCTATCGATTACTATGTCTCCTCTTTTAAGAATTAAGCTCCATGAGTAGTAGGATGCTATGAAGGCTGAAAACGTTATAGCGTAAGTTACAGGGTTTCCAACAATGTTGTCTATATTCATCATTAACATAGCCAATTTATACTCAGGAGTAAACATTAAACATATGCTTAATACCTTCTTTACGGTTAACAGTGAAAGTATAGCTGAGAATGTTTCTGTTAGCGCTGCTATCGGAGATTCAAGAATTATAGACGCAACTATTAGAGATAACGAAATGAAGGCCCATATCACATATATGTTCGCTATAATAAATGCTTGAATGTTAGATGCTAAGTAAAGTATTATAATTAACTGAGCTACAGCTATCAAAGTACATTTTAATCCTAGATCCATGGCTTATTTTTCCCACAATAAAAGTTAAAGATAAAATATTAAATAACCCTAACCACTTATTAGCTTGAAATACGGAAGCAGAAATACTGTATTCAATTGATTGCAATGAGTTTCACTACGTTTGAAGATTTAGGTTTAAATAGGAAACTAGTTAATGTAATTAAGAAATTCGGATACGTAGAGCCTACTAGGATTCAGAGAAAAGCCATTCCGCTTATTCTTGAAGGCCACCATACACTTATAGTTAGTACTACAGGATCAGGAAAAACTGAAGCTTCATTGTTTCCAATATATTCTAAAATACTAAACTCGGGCCTTGAAAAAACAAGTAATATTTATTGCATCTACATTACTCCGCTACGAGCCCTAAATAGGGATATTATGAGGAGAATGGGAGAGATAGGTAAAGCCTTAAATATAAAGGTCTCGGTACGGCATGGCGATACACCGAAGAATGAACGAAGAAAAATAATTAGAAACCCTCCTCACATCATCATAACTACTCCTGAAACTTTCCAATTCATTCTAGTTGGTCCACGTTTAAGAGAACTACTTAAGAATGTCAAATGGGTTATTATAGATGAACTTCACGAACTCATATGCAGCAAAAGAGGTACCTCACTTGCCGTGGCTTTGGAAAGACTTTCTGCTCTTTCTAATAGGAGAGTGCAGAGAATAGGGCTTTCAGCTACTATAGGGGATATTGATTTGGCCAAAAGATTTCTTGGAGGATTTAGGAAAGTTAAAGTTGTTACCGAGGATATTAAGAAACCCATGTCTATAATTGTGGATTATCCCCGATCTACATCACATGATCATTTATCGGAAATTCATGCCATTAAACCCGAGTTTATTGCAAGACTTAGAAAGATGAAAGATTTCATAGAGAAAGCAAATTTAACTATAGTTTTTACTAACACCAGAGATCTTGCCGAGATCATAAGCCTAAGTCTTAAAGACATATTCGGCGTCAATACCTTAGTTCATCACGGAAGTTTATCTAGAGAAGTAAGGTTAGAAGCTGAAGAAATGCTTAGGAAAAAAGCTGTAAAAGCTGTGGTTGCAACATCATCCCTTGAATTAGGGATAGACGTAGGCTATATAGATTTAGTTATTCAATATGGCTCTCCTAGGCAAGCTATTAAGCTTATACATAGGATAGGTAGAAGCGGACATAGGGAATTTGAGACCTCTAAGGGTGTAATAATTCCAGCAGGAGGTCTTGACGACATTTTAGAATCTGCTGTGATTGCTAGAAGAGCACTGAACGGGTTTCTAGAAAAGCCTATTGTGCCAACTCGATCTTTAGACGTACTAGCACATCAAGTTGTAGGTCTAACTCTAGAATATGGAGCCTTAAGCATAGATAAAGCCTTTTCCATAATTAACAAGGCCTATCCATACCGAGGTCTTGACTATGAAATATTTAGAGAGCTTATTACATTTCTTAATGAAATTGGTCTTATAAGATATGATGGAGGATTTTTAAAAAGGACAGCTAGGTCGTGGAAATATTATTACGAGGTCACTATGATACCTGATGTAAGACAATACATAGTTAAAGATGTAGTATCCGGCCGGGTTATTGGTGTTCTTGATGAGAAATTCGTAATCACCAATTGTGACGTAGGTTCTAAGTTTGTTCTTTCGGGAATGGTATGGGAAGTTATTAGTATTGATGAAGAATGTGTTCATGTAAAGCCATCCATTAAAGGCATAGGTGTTTTACCGTGGTGGGAAGGAGAACTGATACCAGTAGATTTTAAAGTTGCTAGAGAAGTTGGTGCTTTTAAAAGAAGAGTTATGGTTAATGATCTTTCGGTTTTGAACATGTATCCCTTAAGCAAAGAAGCGAAGAATGCTATCTTAGAGAAAATACATCGTCAGAAAAAGGAAGTAGGCTTTATTCCCTCCGACAAACATGTAGTTATAGAGTCTTTAGGGAAAATCACCATAATTCATGTACATCTGGGTAGCAGAGGGACGTTCACTTTATCCACTATCATTTCTTACATTTTAAGAAACATGGGTTTTAATGCCGTTCTCAGAAGCGACCCTTACAGGATATTCATTATTCCAAGTAAACCCATAAGAGCTAGCCTTGTAGCTAAAATACTGAAAAACCTTAGTACCATTAGCGAAGAGGCGTTCAAAGAAATACTGGAAAATGAACTTAAGAGAACTAAGCTTTTTAAATGGTACTTATTTAATGTAGCTAAACGCTTTGGCGCAATAAAACCTGGTATCCCATATAATGTTGTGTCAAGGATTTTACCTGCATATGAGAATACATTAATGGGAATAGAAGCTCTCAACGAAATCATCACGTTTAAGACAGACTTAAATTCTACATTAAAAGTATTAAGAGATATAAAGGAGGGGAAGGTGAAGATCTTAGTTTATGAGAGAAATGATCCTATGCCTCTAACAGCTGAGATTTTAGGTAGCCAAATAACGTTCATGGAAGCTGCATATGAAATACCTTCAATCGTCAAAGTGTTTAAAGAGAGATTACTTAGCAAAAGAGTTAAACTGGCATGTATAAAATGTGGATCAGTTCTCGGTATTATTAGAATAAAAGATCTTCCAGAAAGGTTACATTGTAGAAAGTGTGGTTCCGGTCTTCTAACAGTGCTTTCACCTGATGATAGAGAAGTAGAGGACGTTATTAGGAAGAGGATAAGAGGTTTAAAATTAAATCCCTACGAGAAAAGTATCTTAAGAGATGAAATACTTAAAGCGGACCTTGTTCTAAGATTTGGAAGATATGCAGTATTAGCTCTCTCAACGTACGGCGTAGGTCCGAAAACCGCCGCTAAAGTATTAGGCGAGCTCGTTTACGGCGAGGATAACTTCTATAAGGCTTTGCTTAAAGCTGAAATAGATTTTATTAGAACTAGGAAATATTGGGACACTTAGTTGCTAGCTTTACTCTTAAGAGTTTCTCCAGGAACTTAGCTACCTCTTCCCTTTTCCTCTTAGTTTCTCTTCTCCACGCATCATATTTATTTAGGATTAGAGCACTCACTATTTTCTCAACCATAACATCCGCTATCGGACATACGTCTAAACATGCTCTACACATAATACACGTTATAGGGTTAACTAGAACTTCATGGTTTTCGCCTATGCTTACTGATCCTGTAGGACACAGTGTTACGCAGGATAAGCATTCCGTACAGTACATACTTCTATAAGTAAGTTTAACAGCATCTAATGTTTCCTCAAGTACGTTATTCTTTGCTCTAACACTTAAGGTTCCTCTCTCGCTAAAAACGTACGTTACATCCTTGCTATCGTTCTTAACTATAAGTATTTTCTCTCTTCTTACTACATTTTTCCCCAATATACTGCATGTTTTCTCTATTTTGCTTAAATCTATACCCTTAGAGAACAATATATTGGCTTTTTCATCGCTAATGCTAGTTTCGACTATGTACATGTCTAGCCATGCTCTGTACTGTTCACGCCATTTCTCAAC
>QMRV01000167.1 GCA_003649445.1 Thermoprotei archaeon
AAAAATTAGAAAAAGAGGTTAATCCTGTAATCATGATCGGAGGATTTCCTCACGGAGAATTTAAGGATGAAACATTAAAACTTACAGATGAAAAGATTTGCATAGACCCGAAACCTCTAGATACTTGGATAGTAGCTTCAAGAGTTATAGCAGCTTATGAAGCAAAAATAGGGCTACCTGAAAAAAGGTTAAAAATTCAACCATAAAACCATAAATAACACAGCCTAAAAGTTAAAATATGTAGATGCGGCCGTGGTCCAGCCTGGTTAAGACAGGGGCCTGCCACGCCTCTAACCCGGGTTCAAATCCCGGCGGCCGCATCAAAAATAAGCATTTCTCTTGTATTCTTTTGTCTTTTTAATCTTCATGAAGTTTTTGAAAATATTTTTATGTGTTGAGGCATACAAGTGTACTAGTGATGCGTAAAAAGGTAAAGAAAAGAACAACTATCGTTTTTGATAGCAGAGATAGAGAGTTTCTAGATAGATTAATCAGTGAAGGAAAAGAGTCAGGAATAAAATCTTTTTTATCAAAGCTTTTTGACATTTATCGTTCAATGACTATTTATGATTGGAAGTATCCTGGTGAATGTTACTCGGGTATAAGTAGGACAGCATTTTTTGCTCAAGAAAACCTGCAAACTCTTATAGACTTTATTCAGAAGGATAAACGTAGGGAAGTTGGAAGAAAGATGGGGGAAGCTGCAAGAATATCCATAACTTCTAGTTTAGGTTTAAAACAGGTGGAAAGAAAAAACTGGTCTAAGATTCTTAGAAGACTACGAATTTTCGGGTATGGTGATTTTATACTTCAAAAAAATATTGTAATTGTAAGAAACCCATTTATACCTGACTTAGAAGTTTTAACAGGTTTTTTAGAGGGGATACTGGACTGTAACTTAAAAACTAGAACAATGACACCGCCTATAATTCTTGAGGCAGAAAAAGAGAAGGTATAAAACGCTTACTTAACTTAAAAAAGTTTAACAGTTTCGGGGGTATTAATACCTGTATCTTTCACCTAGCCACTTCTCAATTAATCTTCCAACAAAGGTGTATTCTGGGTGAGCATAGAATACGTTTATAACACCTAAAAGTTCACCTTTAGAAATTTTACCATCACAGATTGGGTGAAATATTACCTCATTAACTTTTCTTCTTTTTTCAATTTTTCTTGGCACACCTATATTTACCAATGAAGCAATAAATCCTAATGCATGCCTCATAAATGAACATGGAAAAACTATTGATTCTGGAGGAATATCAACATCCTCAATTTTTATGTTTACTAGTTGGTTTGCTTTTACCTCCTTATCCTCCGCAGCTATAAGCATCAACCAAACACCATCAGGACCAACCTTATATGTGTAGTTGTGTGCTTCAACATCAATCTTAGCAAGTTTTCCTCCAACTTTATCCTCCCAGAAGGTTAAAATTACCATAGGAATCCCCCAACCTTCTAAGTATAGACGTATACATAAGCATATAAAGTTAATCTTGAAAAATAGAAACATGCATATTCATAAAACCTAAACTCAAAAAACTTATCTACCAAACTGCTAATATTCTGGTTTGAACAAACCCTTACACATTGAATATGCGTAACACAATTTTAGCATGATACTTGACAGCCATCTATTGTCGATAAATTGCCTCCATATCTTAAAAATCTAATTTCTCTGGGATATTAACTGTTCACAGCTAATGATAAACGTTTAAAAGCAAAGATATGTCAAGAAAAAAAGAATTTTAGACCATTTAGCAACAAACTAGCATGCTGAGATGATTAAACTTAAAAGTTTCGAATAATCACACATTTATAAACAATCGTATTACTACATTAGAGCGGTTTATTAAGCTACAGTGAGAGGGGGAATTCTGTTTAAAATGCTTGGAATGGTCGTAGCAGTTGTTACGATTGCCCTTGTTCTAGGTTATTACTACTTCTTCTCCTATCAGCCTTCCATAAGCAGATACAAGAAACCAACAGTCACGGTCGTTGACACTAAGGTCGGGCCGTTACATTACCTTATCCAGAATAGGTTTCGCAGGAGGCTTTATGGTGGGATACATTACTTTGGTAAATCTAAGCTTTCCGCTTGATAAAGTGTTTAGGGAGGGGGATAATGCACCATAAATTCGTAATATTCCCGTTTACTGCGATAGTTGGACAAGATTTAATGAAAAAAGCATTGCTAGTCAATGCGATAGACCCAACTATTGGGGGAGTACTGATAAAGGGAGATAAGGGAACCGGAAAGTCAACAGCAGTACGTGCATTAGCAGATTTGCTTCCAAAAATAAAGGTCGTTAAGGATTGCCCCTTCAATTGTTCTCCTGAGGACTTAAGACTTATGTGTAAATCCTGTCAAGAGAGGTACAAAAAAGAGGGGAAACTACCATGGATCGAAAAAAAGATGACAATTGTGGATATGCCCCTATCAGCAACAGAAGATATGGTTGTAGGAACAATTGATATTAGGAAAGCGCTTAAAGAGGGGATTAAGGCATTAGAGCCTGGTATTTTAGCAAAGGCTAACAGAAATATACTGTACATCGATGAGGTAAATTTGCTTGATGACCACCTTGTAAACATTCTTTTGGATGCTGCAGCTATGGGTGTCAATATTGTAGAAAGAGAGGGTATATCGGTATATCATCCATCGCGTTTTATCCTTATTGGTACAATGAATCCCGAGGAAGGAAATTTAAGACCGCAAATACTTGATAGGTTTGGCTTATGTGTTGAGGTAAGCGCATTAACTTCAAAAGAAGACAGGCTTAAGGTTGTTGAATATAGAAGAGAATTCGATTCTGACCCTTGGAAGTTTGAAGAAAAATTTAAGGAAAAACAAGAAATGCTAAGAAATAAGATTATCAACGCTCAGAAAATCCTCCCTGAGGTAAGCATATCCAAAGATATGCTTGAAAAAATCGTTGAGATAGCAACATCACTTGGAATTAAAACACATCGCGCCGATATTGTAATGGAAAAGACTGCAAGAGCACTTGCTGCTCTAGATGGAAGGGGGTATGTAACCGAAGAAGATATTAAAGAGGCTGCAATTCTGGCTTTACCTCATAGAATTCGACAACAACCCTTTGAAAAAGGGATGATAATCACAAAGGAAACCGTAGAAAAAATTTTACAATCCAAACCCAAAGAGGAAGTTTTTGACTTTAATAAAAATGCAGAAATGAAGAAAGATATTCTGAAATTTGATGTCAAAGGTTCTTTGCAAGGAAGAGATTTCCCCAAAATCGAGGGTGATAGAGGTCTGTACATTAAAGCAAGGGAGAGTAAAAACCCTAAGAATATAGCGGTTGACGCTACTTTAAGAAAGGCAATCAGAGAAACTGGAAAATTAGAGGTCTTACCAGAACACCTGATGGAAAAAATAAGAGTGAGTAGGGGAAAAGCTCTTTATATTATTCTGCTTGATTCTTCATCTTCAATGAGGATGGAGAAGAAGATCAGATTTGCTAAAACACTTGCATGGCTTCTGCTTAAACAATCATATGAGAAGAAAAACGAAGTCGCTCTGATGGTGTTCAGAGGTAATGACACTCAGGTTTTAGTTCCACCTACCAAGGATCTTCTTAGAATAGAAGAGGCTTTAGAAAATTTACCTACTGGAGGCAAGACACCACTTACTCCTGCACTTTATGAGGCCTTTCAGGTAGCCAAAAAAGAAATGAAGGAAAACCCTACTGTTATTCTAATATCTGATGGTAAAGGCAATGTTTTCATAAAAAATAGTCTTGAGGAAGACTTTGCATTTCTTCAGACATTTGCTAATAGCATAAACCTTGTAGTGGTAAATGCTGAAAGCAGGAATAGAAGCATCGGTATCCTTGAACAGCTTGCTAAGATATTCAACGCACCACACTTCTACTTGGAAGAGGTAATAAGGTGATGATATGAAATAAAGGAGTACTATTTTGCTTCAAAGGATTTTACATATATTGTAGCAACTATTAGTCCTAAAGAATGGAAAAGTATACGGGATATTTAGAGAAGGAGATGAAGTATCGTGAAAAAGATACTAGCTCTAACTACAATAAACAACACGGTGGCTTTAAAAGAAGCAGTTAAAAAAATAAGGGAAGAGTATGGTAGCATAGTAGACATCAAAAAGATATACTTTGATGATTATGAAAATCCGGACGTATCCCTCGAGCCTATTGAAAAAGAGATAGACTCATCCGACATAATACTTGTGGATATAAGAGGAGACATAAGGGTTGGAAGAGAACTACCAAAAATGCTTGAAAACAAAGATAAAACCGTTATTGTTTTGGTTGCAGGAAGTCAACATATTTTTGCACTCACAAAAATGGGCAAATTTAGAGGAGAGAGAATCTTCAAGCCTGAGAGGGAAAAAGAGTTTAACATTCATACTTACATCAAAGCAAAGAAGTTTTCTGAACTAACAAAGAAGTTGGGAAAGTTTATACCTGTTGGAATGCTAAAAGACATGAAAAACTGGATTCTTGCTCAGGAATATTATGCCGAGGG
>QMRV01000168.1 GCA_003649445.1 Thermoprotei archaeon
ATTATAGTGTTTTCAGGGTATTTTTCCCTCCACTTTCTAAGTGTTTCAGAAGCATATGTGCTCATAGGGCAGCATGCGCTTCCACCATAGTATATTGTTGCTTTAACAACTTTAACATAGTACTTTCTAGCCTCCTCTTCAACCTTGAAGCTAAGTACTAAACTGTCATTGCTTCTAACATAGCTAGGTATTGATGCTTCAGTAAAGAAATATTCTATAACTGAAATTTCTGTCCAAGCATCTCTAAATTCTGCAGCTACTTCCTCAGGAAGCTTAGATAAGTATTTTTCAAGAACATTCCTTACATTACTAGGTATTTCATCGCAGAAATAACCTACTACAGTAGCTTTAGGTTTGACATGGAAAACCCTAAACATTCCACGGTGGAAAACTTCTATAAAATCATCAACCCTATTCTTAAGAATAAAACCTTTTCCAGGCTCTAGAAAGGCATAGAAGCATCTACCATACCCAACAATAGCTAGCGATTCAAAATCGTCGTCAACACCTAAAATAATATCGTCAATGCCGCACATTTCAAACATCCTCCACATCAACAAACACTATATAGAAGCCACGAATAAACCTATTTCCTTCATGGAGAAGCAACTCACTCTAGATACTAAATTCACCTAGTTACTTAAAAACTTGAGTATATACTTGTAACACACCATCCATCAAAAGTATATACGAAAGTATACATACAGCTACGTGCTTTGTTCATGAAGCACCAGACCCCACAGTTTATGTGTTTTTCCACAAATTTGTGAAAAGAAACTTAAGAGTAAATGGGGGAAGAGGGTCCATGAAGCTTACCTTGTAATTGTAGGATGTGTAAAAGCTTTTGCATGGATAAATTTATTCTCTAATACATGAGCTTAGCGAACATATGTAAGCATTCACGCATATGCTCAAATAGAATATTGGGTGAAGAGTTGAAAAAAATCATGAGTGGAGTGTGGAAAGCAAAAAATAATAAGCGGGAAAACACATATCTCCTAGCAGAGCCTTGATAGCCTAGGTGCTCGTATGAGAAAAGCTTTCACCATACTCCTCATCTTAACTTTGTTCAGTTTAATTTCCATTGAAATCGTACTTTCACAAACTATAGAGCGTGCAGTTGCTTACGGCTACGTTGAGACCGCTAATTACGGTGTTAAAGGCTATATGAATGTTTACGTACCTTATGTTGAGGAAGGATATGTTGTTCAATCGTTCTGGGTAGCATATGATAGAAAGGACTGGTATGAGGTAGGATGGATGTATCCTGAACCATACACACGTGATTTCGTTCTCTTCGTAGCATGGTATACAGATGGTGTCTATAATTCTAAGATAATAGGTACGGTAGACCCTGCAACTACAACCTCATATCTCATGGCAATTAGGAATAAATTCATCTCAGGACTACCTTCACATATATGGGAAGTTTACATAAATGGCTCTCTCGCAGATAGTCAAGAATTAGCTATTCAAATGGCAAATAAAGCTGCAGGCCAATCTGAAACCTATGAATATACACCATTCAACAACGAATTTAATGGTCACTTCTGGAATTTAAAATACGGTAGTGCATATTTAAGCTACTTTATATGGGTTAACTGGTCTGGAACAAAAACCATAGTTGATCCACCAGATGCTCCTTACGAAGTTATTTTAGTAAGTGATACAGAATTTTACACGAGAGGTCCTAGCTAATGAGGGTGAAAATCTTTCACCCTAAAATGCTTAAGTTAGTAGCTATAGGTGCGGTATTGGCGGTAATTATTGTTGGGATTGTAGCGTATGCTTTTCACTTAAAAAGCTTCGGTAGGAAGGCTATTCCTCGAAAGCTTGTAGCATGCCCAGGATTCTTAAAGGTTTACAGAAATGACTATGAGTATTGGTCTTCAGTTAGCGATGCTGATAAGTTTTACTCAATAGAAGAATATGTAAGTAAAGTTGGAAATAAATCATTAATAACTAAGTTCATACCTAGATACATTCCCGAAGGATATAGGTTAAAACTTATTGCAGGGTTTCCTAAGAGTGGAGAATATTTTTGGGGAGGATATTATTCAGTAGCTTTCATATATTGGAATGAGGATAGGGGGACTGAAATATACATAAACATTAGGGGGTTTGGTAAAGGAGATCCAACTCTTAAGAGAGCCAATATGACTTTAGAAGGATATCCTGCATTCGTTAAGGAAATTGGAGCATATGATCTATGCCTAGAAGAACCTAAACCAGCAGTTGTTGTCCTATTTAGGACAGATATTGGCGTTAGAATAACTGTCTATGGATCTATAATAGATGAAAAACTGAGATATGAATCAAAATTAGGACATATATCTATAGATAAGCTTAGAGAAATAATGCCAATAGATGAGCTAATAAGAATAGCATGTAACGTAAAACCCTAAAACTAATTAGGCTTCACCTAAGCTCCATCTAGATCCTGGTAATAGCGATAAGGAATTGAATAAATGGGGAATTGCACTGTTCTAACATTGTATGTTTTTCAATATTGAAAAGTGAGCTTATTGAGCCTGCTCTGGGATAGCGTTGCTTACATTTCCACATTTAAGCTTAGAAAGCATATTGTTTGTTAGAAAATAGGTCCAAACTATAACCAACCCACCTATAAACCACTGTTTACCGGAAATATTATGTGCAAGGCCCTTTTGTGAAACATGATGAGCTAGGCTACGAAATTTTACCTATATTTCTTCAATTGTTCTCCAATAGTAAATTTGCTATTGTAGGGCAATATATGATTAAGTCTTAAGAGCCCTCAATCTTAAATCTTAAGATTTAAGTCTTAAGAAGCCCAGGTAAACCATAATGTAGTACTAATGGAGCTTACTACATTGGGGGTAAATTCTATGATGGAAAATATGAAAGGTTATTAGGTGAAATTAAGAATAACATAGTTCCTCAAGAAATACTGGAAAACATTAAGAATGAGTATTTTAAGATGAAAAATAATTCTAAAATAGCTTAAATCCCAAAACAAATTCACTTTTTAGAGAATAATCTTATGGTAGAATACATAATTAATTATTAAATTAAGGTAGTTATTATAGCTTAAGCATTATGCATATAATGTATATGGGTTTATCATGCTTATGATACCTTATTTATGTACGTAATGAGCTCCAATAGTAAATTTACTATTGTAGGTAAACATAGTATACTTCCAAATAAGAACTTAAATAAAAGTATATACTTTTTAAGGTAGAAACCGCTGGTTCAGCTATATACTTTCATGTTAGAGCTTAAATAAAAGTACGTATAAAGTATATACTCTTAATGAATATACACACATTTTTACATGAATACACGTATGGTTTATACGTATTCTGATTTACAGTTTGCATGAGAATACGTATTTTTATCTTTAGGAACCACTGGTTTTAGCCCGTTTAACCTCATACTCTCCTAACCTCATTGCTTTAATGAATCTTGCTACAGCTGTGATATCGAATATTGTTGAAAGGTAACCCTTCTTATCTAGATCAAATCCGTGATAATTCATAAAGTTTCAATAACTATTCCCTCATACCCTGTAGACTGCTTACTTCGGAACCATGTTCTGAACTTCCTTAGGGACCTCTAATATAGAGTTTATGTTTAGAGACTTAACGATACACAAGGAGAAAAAATAAAGTATAGTGATTGAAGGATTTTTTCTGGTAGAGACGTAAATGTTAATTGTCTTTACTGTCTACCTAGGGTTTTAGAGTAAGGGGTGTTTTAGCTGCTTTGAGTGCGTTTAGTAGGGCCGTATTTATCTTGGTGTTTGTGGTTGCTGTAGCTTTAGTCGTTACAGTTTTTTATTCCTACCAAATACTAGAACTAGGTTCTCAAGAGGTTCCTTCGCTTGTTAAGGAGGTATTTTCTAGTGATGTATTCGAAGTTGAGGTGTTTTATCCTGAGCATGTTAGTTCTGGGTAAGAAGTTGTGGTGAAGGTTTTTGTTAAGGGGAAGAAAGGCTATGTGGTATCGGCTGTTGCGTTTAAGGTTTATTCGTGTAGCGTGGAGCCTAGGGATGTTATGGTGTTTGAGCTAGGCGATAGTGTATTAGTTTATGAGAACACGACAAAACTTCTACAGCCTAGGAGCGAGTTATTAGTAACTTACAGGTTCAGACTTCCAGGAGAGCTTGGGGAATGGTTGGGACTAGCAGTATGGGTTACACCTGTTAAGCCGGGAGCGCCTATGGTAATACATTACACTGAACCTATCGTAATCCCTGTTAAAGTCGAGGAATAGCTAAGAAGACCACCTGTGCAGCTCCGTGCCCTAACGTGGAGCCGCTGTTTTCATCCATTATTTCCCTTTGAGTTTCTAATGGTTGCTTAGTAGGTTAAGTTTAAATAGTTCTCCGTTTATGGTGTGGGGTCAAGGTTGAAAAATGTGTGTTTGGAAGGTAAGTGTTTAGGTGATGTTGAAGAACACTGTGTTTAGGCAGAGTAGGG
>QMRV01000169.1 GCA_003649445.1 Thermoprotei archaeon
CAACATACCTAGCAATAGCACTATGTAAATATGTTGATTTCAATTCAGTATCAACAAGGTGGAATCCGGGCTGGTTAAAGTTTGAAGAAAGTTTATCAGTAAGAGGCATGGCTATGATGTGGAGCTGGAGTGATAGTTCCCCCTTTGCACCATTCACTGGTACGTGGTTAAGGAGTCTAGAGAACTCTGTTAATGCTCTGTCTTATCTTGTTTCTGCTGTTTCTGGTAGTTCTAGTAAAGTTAGGGTTTTGCTTGATGATGCGAGGGAACTCAAGAATTTAGCTGGTGAAGTTTTTGACGTTATTGTTACTGATCCTCCGTATCGTGGGGATGTATGTTACGCTGAACTCACGGACTTCTACTATGTGTGGCTTAAGAGAGCTTTAAGTGATGTTAAGGAGATAAAAATAGGAGAGGAAAAGAAGCTCGTACTCGCACCAAAATTCTATGAGAACATATTCTTTGAGGATGGTAGGGAGGTTGATGTCCAGTGGAAGAAGTATGCCTCTAAGGAGATTAGTTATAATGAAAATAGAGTGAAGGCTCTCGGTTTAGCGAGGTCGGGTCTAAACTACTATAAATCTTTAATGGCTGAGGCATTCATAACTATGAATGCTGTTCTCAAGGATGAAGGAGTCTTAGTAACTTACTTTGCTCATACTCTCCCTGATGCTTGGGCTGAGCTTATAGAGGCTGGTTGGAAGTATGGCGGTTTCACCGTTACCAATGGGTTCCCATTGACTACGGAGTCTACACAGTCCATTGTTAAGAGAGGGAAGCTTTCCTTGGATACTAGCGTAGTTGTTGTCTGGAGAAAAGCTAGAGGCGACAGAGCTTCTGCAAGTATGGATGTTGTTAAGGAGGAGATGCTTAGAGAGGGTGTTGATTGGGCTAGGAAGGTTCTAGGGAAGTACTATGGAAGAGACCTATTCTTCAGCGTCTTCACTAGAATACTTTCTGTCGCTACAAGGTATAGTAAGCTTTACGATAGTAGAGGGGAAATTGACGCTAAGAGGCTTGTTGAAGAATACGTTGCTCCATTAACGGCGAGAGCGTTAGTTTTAGCCACTGGTAGGGAGGAGGCTAGTGGAGAAGTAAAACTTGATAGAGTTGCCTTGTTCTATTTCATAACGAAGCTTCTTTATGCTGTTAGCGGTGTTGAAGCTAAGGTTAAGATGTTGTCTCCCAATGATATAGTTCTACTATCTATCGCAACGGGAGCTGATAAGCAAGAGTTCATAGATTATAAGATCCTTGTAAAGGCTAAGGATAAAAATGAGTATAGATTCATGGAACCTCTCTCTAAAAAGAGAGAGGAATTTGAGGAGTTTCTCAAGGCTAGAGATATAGATCCCATTAAGCTTACAGTCATGAACAGGAAGCCTTGCTCGGTCGATATACTGCATCTAATAGAGTATGTTACATGGTTTACAAGTAGTCCACAACACTATATCGAGAAGTTCAAGAAGGAATATCCCTCCCTCTTTGATAACGCGTTAATCCTTGCTAAACTCTTAATGAAGTCCTTACCTCGTGATCTAGAGTCTAAATTATGTGAAAGCATATTCCTCTATATGGGTGGTGGATGATGGGCGTAAAGGAGGTTATTACTCCTCTTGAAGATGTGTTCGATCCCAGATTGGATACTGCTGTGGCACCATCTTTAGGTAAGGTTTACGGCTTCATAATGGGAGAGTATAGACCTGAGACTCCAGCTGATCAACTTATGCTTGAATTATACGGTGATCCTGACAAGTTCTTCTCGGTAACATACGTGACTGAAGGTATGGAGAAGGTGTTTAACGAAGTCCTTGAAGCGCTGGAGAGGGGGTCTAAAGGACCCATAGTACTGCCGTCACTCTTTGGTGGAGGCAAAACTCATACTCTGTTAGCACTACTCCATGCATTTAGGAAACCTGAGGCTCTCCTTAAGGCCGAGCCAAGAGATATCGTTTATAGGCTGTATGAGAGAGTTAAAAGAGTTCTTGAGAAAAACAGGCATGTAGACGTTGTTGTCATAGATGGAGACTATGAAAAATACGCACCAAGTCCTGATAGACCACTACGTATAGGAACATACAGTGTACATAGCATATGGGGATACATAGGACACTGCTTAGGCAGATACGATGCTATCAGGAATTATGATACTGAATTTAAAGCTCCTTCTAAGGATTCTTTGGAAAAAACGTTTGAAGGTAAGACCGCTATAGTATTAGCGGACGAAATTCTATCCGGCTATGCACTTAACTTAGATGATATCCAAAGAGCTAGGTTTCTAGAATTCTTTAGGAGATTAGCAGGCGCAGTTCAGGGAAAGAGGGTAGCCGTAATACTAACTATACCTATCCGCTATCAAGAAAGAGGGAGGGCTGTCGAGGTTGAAGAACAGTACAGGGTTATCGAGGATTTCATCAGGGGAGTTTTTGAGGCATTGAGAGAGCAGGCAACAATAATTCCTCCTGTGAGGCTTGAAATCAGTGGCGAAGTTAATGAAGTCGTAAGGATACTTAGAAAGAGAATATTTGGTTCAGCAGTAGTTAAGGTGCCAGACGATGTCTTAGTGCATTATCAGGGAGTTTATAGTTTAGAAATGTTCCCGCTAGCAGCTAAGAACATAAATGCATTGCGTGAAAGCTATCCATTCCATCCAACATACATAGATACTCTCCTAAGACATATCTCCGAGAGACGACCGAGATTATTTCAGAGGACAAGATTTGCTATACTGATAACTAGAAAGGCCGTAAGGAGGCTATGGAAGAGCAATAGGAACCCGGACACTATACATATATGGAGTATTGATTTAGAGGATACAGATATCTCTGAAACGATTATAGGTAAGTTAAGAGATATTGAGAAAGATTACAAGGTATATCTCAACAAGTTATATGAGGTGGCTAGGAGGTCTTCTGAACCCATCATAGCAAAGGACATAGTTACATCAGTCTTCTTAAGGACTTTCCTCTACGAGGGTGCTCCAGAGGCATTGAGAGCATACCCTATGGAAGACGAGGTATACTGGATGATCTACGATAGGGATCATGGTATAGAACCAGCACGACTACAGAAAGTACTAGAGGTTCTTCTTGAAGACCCGGATGCTAGTTACATAGCTAGGCATGAAGAAGAGGGTAAGGTATACTTTACTACACTAATAGATATTGTAGACATTTTGAGAAAGAGGAAGGAGGAAGCCTTAAGGAGAAAGATCAATGAAGTGTACGGGAAGTTAAAGGATGAGCTGGGAAAAATATTAGTTGCTAAGGACGAAGAGTACGAGCCTTTCTCCAAGGACATGGTCATATTCCTAACAAACGAGGACCTCATTGCAGGATATAAGCCTGAAGAATCTCCCTCACATCGAGTAATAATATACCTAGGAAGCCTTAAGGAGGAGCAGGCAACGGACTTAATTCTAGGCTATAGAGATTACAGAAACACTACTGTAGTATTGGATACTAAGGATAGGGATCGTTTAAACGAATTACTAGACGTCGTTGGCTGGCTTTATGTTATTGATGATTTAATTAGAAAGAAGGAGCTTGAGGAAATATACAAGGATAAAAATGTAAGAAAGTTGAATGAGTCTAAGCTTAAAGAGGTTAAAAGAGGTAAGACGGAGTTCTTCAAGAAACTTGCTCCTTCAGTATTCAGAAGGGTATGGTATCCTGCGGGAGAAAAGGTATTATCCATTGATGCAACACCTAAGAAGTCATTACTAGGCAATGTTCATACCGCCTTAGAGAGTATAGGAGTGGAGAAGCTGCTTAGACCAGAGGAGGTTGATCTTGAGGCGTTCCTTAAGAAACTAGCAGAGACAGGGGCTGACCTAGGGAAAGATTGGGTACAGGTATCTAAATTGGTTGACTTATTCTTAAGAAACCCCAGGCTATGGATAGCAGATAGAAATGCTGTTTTAAAAGTCTTGAAGAGGCTCTACGATAATCTTGAAATAGCTGTGATGCGTGAAGGAAGAATTTACTGGAAGAACGTATGTGAAACAGAAGAGGCATGTAGTGGTGGCTCACATAGCGTAGTAGCTAGGCACGAAGACTTCTCTGATACAGATTTAGTAGCCCATTCAAGACTTGCATTTACTAAATTCATAGAGCAACTATTAAACGAAGAAGGGGAGGTTAGAGAACCTGATAGGATTGTGAGGAAATATTATGATGTTCTGACGGATGAGGGAACATTTAAGCTAAAAGATCTCTATAACGTGTACAAAGGACACGAGGAAAAGCTTTACCTTATCCTAAAGAGCCCGAGGAACAAGCTCGTTCAGAGAAGAGAAGTTATTGAAAAAGGGTTTGACTTAAGGGTAGAGCCCGGATATGTAGAAGTTAAGCCTAATGAGCACGTTGAAGTGAAGGTGTATGTAGAGCCTGTAGGAGATTTCCGTGAGGAAGTGGGTGTTGAAGTAAATAGAGGCTTCATTGACCCATCTAGGAAGACGC
>QMRV01000170.1 GCA_003649445.1 Thermoprotei archaeon
CATATTATGTAATCAAATATTCTACTTATTTTCTTTAACATGATCTCTATGTTAGAGAGCTTCTGTATTTTACCTAAGTTAGGTATCATGAAGAACTTAGACTCGATTCTTCCTATCTTCAGTCTATAGCGCCCAATAGCTTTAATATTTCCTTTAAGAAAGTCTGTTAAAAAAGGAGGCTCTGGATGTTTAAGTATCATTCGGGTACTATTGCCATGTTCGCCAAAGTCTATTAATAAAATCTTTTTACCATCAAGTACCGCCGACAACAGTATTGTAGTCAGCACTGAGAGAGTAGACTTACCTGTCCCACCTTTACTTCCTGAAGTGAAAGCAACTATCACATTTCTCAATATTTTAAACATAAATTAAATTTTTCTATTACTTTTCCATACAGTATATAAGTGTCTCAAAATATTCTATAATTTCGCTTCTATTTCACGGATAGCAGAGAGATACTGTTCCTTAGATATCATTTTCTCATTATAAAATATAGTAAAGAGCTCACGTGCAGTGAAAATAGAGTGAAGAGAAACACTGATACTTTTAAGTAATTCTTTTGCTCCCTGTTCACGATCGACTAGAACGAGAGCATCATTAACTATACATCCTTCTTCACGGAGACTACATACAGCACTGTATATGCTTTTACCGGTTGTAGCTACATCATCTATCACTAATACAATATCTCCTTTTCCTATAAGACCTTCTATTCTTTTTTTCTTACCATATTCTTTTGTTTTCTTTCTAACATATATAAACGGCTTACCTAACTTAAAGGCCACAACACTAGCAAGAGGCAATCCTGCAGTAGCTATTCCACATATCTTATTGAATTCAATACCTCTTTGAACAATATACTCTGTATAAGCATTAACGACTTTATTAAAAAGTCCTGGTATAGAAGGAACGATCCTTAAATCTATGTAAAACAAGCTTTCAACCCCTGAAGATAGTATAAATCTTCCAAAAGATACACATTTGTTAAAGAATAACTCTTTAGCAAGTTCTACTTTCTGCATTAACATAGCCTAGAGTATATCTTGGAGAGCTTAATAACTTCTTCTCTAGGTACACTACTTTCATAAATTGACCTACCTATAATTTCTAAGTCCGCCCCAAACATCACTGCTGTTCCGAAAAATGCACCCTGGGCCCCGACTCCCGGAGATAGTATTAAATAATCCTTCCCTAAGAACTCTCTAGCAATTTTTATTAAAGAGGGATATGTAGCCGGAAGAACATAGCCTACAACTCCCTCAACATCACAAAACTCAGTTAAAATATCCATGGTTAAACTATTTAGTCTTATAGCACCTCTATGACTCATAGCAGCCAGAACTAAAATTCCTTTCCCTATGGACCTAGCAACATTAACTACTCCCTCCACGCCCCCCTCATAGCCTACCATACCGTGAACTATAATTAAGTCAAATCCCACCTCATACACCCTTTTCGCGACTACCTCATTTACATGAGCTACGTCAGCCACTTTTCCATCGTAAATGAAAATTAGCCTTTTCCTATATTTCTGCACAATTTTTTCAATCAGACTAAAACCATAATTTACTACAAGCGGCAAACCTACCTTTACTCCTACAATAAAAGGTTCGACGGCTTTAAGTAGATCTACACACTTACTGTAAAGTTTTTCTTCATCAAACCCTTCTACGAAAGGAATTTTATCTAAAGCTAAAACAATTCGGCTTTTTTTCTCCATTATCTTTTCTCTTACAGTCTTCACCCAGTAATCTCTAAGAGACATTGTAGACATCTACTATACTTAAATATTTATCCATTACACTGTCAAAAGACTTAATACCTTCCCTAAAATACTTTCTGTTGTGGAAAAAAAGAAAGCAGTAATGATAGTTAACATAGATCCGAGCAGAATAGGCGTACTTATAGGCACACGAGGAGAAATAAAAAAGAAAATAGAGGAAACTTTCAAAGTAAAGCTCAAAATAGACAACCGCAGAGGCGAAGTCACAGTATATGCTGATGAAACTGTACCACCATTAGAATTAATGAAACTTAGGAACATAATCCAAGCAATAGGCTATGGATTTAACCCAGAAAAAGCATTCCTGCTTCTAGATGAAAACTATATGCTAGATGTCATCGACCTAAAAGAAAAAGCAAAAAGTAAAAGTGATCTAAAAAGAATAAAAGCTAGAATAATAGGAGAAAACGGTAGAGCAAGAAAAAGCCTAGAAGAACTAACAGAAGCATATATATCTGTTCACGACAGATACGTCGCCATAATAGGAACTTATGAACAAGTAAAACTAGCAAGAGAAGCTATTGAGATGTTAATAGAAGGAAGAATGCATGCAACAGTTTACAAATACATTAAACGAGAAAAAAGAAAATATGAACTCTATGCCAAAAAACCATTTCTGGACTTTGAACTTTAGGCTCTTTTCTGATCCAGAGTCATTTAGCACTTTATTACGCCTGAGAGGTAAGGTAAATTACTCTTTGGAATTTACTCCCACAAAGCTTGTTAGGAGCATTACTTTTTAAAGTAAGAAATAGTTATTTTCTATTTTCTGTTTCTTAACTAAGCATACGTTGAAGTATTGTTTACTTAATACTTCGTCTGTCTTCCCGGCTAGAGGTGGGGTATTCTATTGAGCTCTAAATGTTTTCCCTGAGACAGTTAGAAGAAAACCTCTAATATCTCTTAGGTTAAGACACTCTTTGGAAACTCAAGCATTCTTCATGGTTTGCTATTATCTTGAAAATGAATTCTTATCACCTGTAAAAGTAACGGAAACTCCGTACACCCTGTCTCTCTGAAAACCACTCACTCCGACTTTTGTCTTAGCTTAATTAGAAAATCTTTATTATATACTAAATAAATCACTGTAAATAGTGAGCAGAAGAAAAATTATCTTTTCATATTCTAATAAAACCGAGAAATTATACTACATATACAATCTTAGTATAGAAAAGTATCCTAAGTTAGCCACATTTATTTCAACTATAAGAAAAGTATCTGGATGGAACTTAGGAAATATTTTATTACCAGATTCATTGCCCCTTAAAGAAAAAATACGTCAAGTAAAGAACAAGTATAAAAGACCTGCTATAAGAGAAGCATTATCATCGTTTGAAATAATTCTAAATAATGCAAAAGTAGAGGAAGACTTTAAAAGATACTGGTTTAAAAATAAAGTATTTTTAGAAAACGAAATCTGTAGACTATATCTGGTAACAAACTGGATTAAAGTATTAAATACCATAGAGAAAATAACTAGGAGAAAAATACCTAGAGAAACAATACATGTAAATATCTCTTTTAGTGTAAGTCCGAATGACTATGGATTCACTTTCACCTATAAAATATTGCTAGTAATTCACCCTCGATGCACTAGCTGGAAATATATCATGACCATAATACATGAGTTACTACATCCTGTGCTACAAAATCCTGCATGGTATACGCGAAATCCTGCATTATACAAGAAAGTAAATTATCTTTTAAAACACTCTAACATATCTTTCCCATCAGGCTATCCAAATTCCCAGCTCTATTTTGAAGAAAATCTTGTAGAAGCACTTACATTATACATTTCCGAAAAAATTCCCTATTTAATAGACCTCCCACATAACATAAAAGAAATCTACTATGACTACTGGGATAGCCGAAACTTAATACTTGCTAAACCCCTGTATATTATGTTAAGCAATTACGACCATACAAAGTACACGGCAATCGATGACTATATCTATAAATGTATGAAAACTATAAGTAGTATAAGCGATATTATATGAACATAAATATACATCATTTTTAGTTACTTGCTGATTAATATAGCAGTTTAATTATTAAATATCATCGATTCTATATAACATACTAATAATAAGTAATTCTTTACATCTAGACAATTAAATAATAATAATACATTAAGCATATAGATATTTTTTAATGAATATTAAAATATAAATCTAAATCTCAAAAAGAATTCATAAGTCTTCTTAATAATAAGAGCATATTTACTACTTAATTAGAGCCGAATACTTAGAAAAAGAATCATATTTTCAACGACTTAAATAGTTAATTCGATTTAAAGTTACTGTAAACATTATTACGAAAATATTAGCTAAACCTTGCTTCAATTAATATGTACTAGCTACAACTCTAGGCTAAGTATCTTCGTATATAAAGAGCAATGACATGTACAGACATATCTGATTATAAATTACTTCCCTCAGATTCTCACTTAATTCGAAAACCAGCACTATCTACTAAGACATGATGACAGGCCACCTAGACCTCAGCCAAAGTATTTTTCTATTATCTTATACACTCTATTTGCTCTTTCACTTAAGAATGTAGTTGCCAATTAAAACATGAACAGGCAACCTATGGTAGTCCCACTCTAGGAGAATTCTCTTTTTCTTAAAAGTGCCGGGGCGGGGACTCGAACCCCGGAAAACCGGATTATGAGTCC
>QMRV01000171.1 GCA_003649445.1 Thermoprotei archaeon
GTGTTAAATATAGGGGAGCTTCCTCAGAAACTATGGCGATAATGTTTTTCATTCTTATTTCTTTAGGTGTTAAACCTAGCCTTCCTAGTAGAAGTCTTCTAACAATGTTAAGTACGAAAGCGTCGGCTTGGTTTGAAGGAGCTGTTGAAATATCAAGTATTACTATGTTTCCTTTCTCTACCTTCTCAATTATGGTATTTATTGGTATGCCGTTTTCTAACGCTATTGTTTCTTCTTCCTCTTCTACAGTATACCATTTATAGTTTGTAAGCGACTGCCTTGCTGAGAGTATGGGGCTTGTAACTACTGCTTTAAGTAGTTTTTTGAGAGCACTTTTACTCTTAAATATGCCGCTTATTTTGAATATGCTTCTTGAATCGTCTAGAACTACTATAACCCCACCATGTTCAGGTATTTTCCTTGTGTTTATGTTTAGAATTGAAGCTATTCTATTTCTCCATAGCCTTAGCTTTTGAATGTAAATCCCTTGCTGAACGAATTCTCTGTATACGCCTTTCTTTTCCTTAGCTCCTACACCTTCGTAATTACATACGTTATCTACTATAGTTACTAAGAGTGGTAATAGGTGTCCGCTTAAACTTCCTTCTTCGCTTCTTTTGAAAATATTTTTCCATGATTCTTCTAGGTCGCTTGACATAATTATGCTTTCTAAAGTTTCTATTATCATTTCTAGCCATACTGTTTCTTCGTCTCTTAAGTCTAATGCCATGGCTACGTCGTCAACTGTTAAACTACCTACGTTTATTGGTGCATAGTTTACTTCAACTTTAGATGTAGGGTATTCAGGTTCTTTAGGGCTAAATGATAACCTGTAAACGTATGTTCTTAGTGTGCTTATTTCCTCATTGCTATTAGCTTTTAAAGCTTTACTTAGCTTGTTAAGAAACATTTCTTCTAAGCCTGTAGAATACTTGCTGTATTCGCCATGCCTATCTATTATAAGCCAGCCTATGGGCTTGGCTGAATGTAAAGCCCAGTTTATTATAAGCCCCATAACACTTGTTGTCTTACCTGCACCTGTCTGTCCTGAGACAAGTATGTGTTTAGGTATTAGAGTCTCAATGTTTGCTATAATTTTAGCTGTTTCAAAATGCTTTCTCTCTCTTTCATCCCTTGTTGATGCTGTTCCGCTTCTAAGAACACCTACAGGTATGGCTGCTTCTGTTATTTCCTGTGCAATACCTTTACTAAAGAACCCCATTATTTTCCTTGATTCTCCATCATCGTTTGACAGCATATACGCCGGAGCATTAACGGGAGGAGGCGTTATGGTTCTAGTTACGTTTATCTCGGCTCCTCTACGCAGAGTAAATAATGGTTTCGCTACTATAACCTCTTCTACCGATGTTTCAATAATTGAACCGCTTGGCTCAACACCACTAGGTATTAGTCCTAAGGTTCTGCTTACTCCTGTAGGTAGTTTGCTTTTAATATCCTCTACGTGTAATAACAAAACGTTATCTAGACCGCTAATTTTTATGTATAATATATCTCCCACGTTGACTTTTGCTTCCCCAGAAACTGAGATAAGTACTTCATCCTTTGATGAAGAAAAAATTCTGCCTACAATACTTCCCATCTTAAACACCATAGCCAAGTCTTAATCTTAAACTTCCTTTAATTATTTGTAAAAGTATTTTTGAGAGCTCTTTATCTCTCTTAGAAATGTTTAAGGCTGCTGCTGTTAAATGGGCTTCAAAAAGCTTTCTTAAATCGCCGTAAACTCTAACATTTTCATCTATCTCCATAAATCCCGTAGGAGGCCTGCCTGGAAGAGGGCTTTTAGCCGAGAACGCTTCCTTGACAATGGTATCGACTCTCTTATTTGTCTCCTCTGTTATAAGCGGAAATGTTTTTAGGAAACGTGCTTTACCTTCTTGAATAAAACCAATAGGAGGTTTTTCGGTATAAACATCAAGAACCATAATATGTTCTCCATCCATTGTTAATGGGAATCTAGAAACCCAAAGTTCATGTGCTGGATAAACCTTAGTACTTAGTTTCTTAACCACGTCTTCAATAACCTCCCTAGGTATTCTACATCCTTCAAATCCTTTTTCTTCCACGGTCTCTAGAAGCATTTTTATTGATGGCAAACTATGCTTGTTAATTAAAGTGTATAATTCATAGCGTCCTTGTTTTAATTTTGGCTCGAAAATCTTCATAGCTCTAGCTAATGTGGTGAATGTTGTAGTTTTAGCTAAACCTGCTAACTTATCTATACATTGCTTTTTAACCTTAGATGTTGAGCTACTTAGAATAGCTGATAATATGTCTAATCCATCAATTTTATACTTTGATGATTTTCTTTTAGGCCTTAACCATCTAATGAGTGTTCCATCTATGAGTGATGCACTTAAATTTCCATATTTCGCCAATTTAATACCGTATGCTAACTCTATAAGTCCTTCAATATATCTAGCCAGTTTACGGTATAGCGATGGTCTTCTAAGTTCAACCGTTAAACCTAGTTCTCTAAGTATTTCAGTGATTTCTTTTGAAATCCTTTGGGCTTCACTATCACTTTCAAGAAGTAATGATGATCTTTCAGGTGTTTGTATTCTAACTTCGAAAACATGTTTTAAAGAGCCTTCACTGAACGTTCTTCTACGCGTAACTGTTAGAATTATTCTTTCAACAGAAGGGTACTTTTCTAAGCCCGGAACAATGTTTATTGTTCTAAGCTTTCCTTCGGAATCTCGTACAAGCGCTCCTATTTGAATGTATAGTACTCTTGCTATGTCCATGTCTAAAGGATATATTCCAGCATCTACAAGTGCTATACTAGATTTTATAGGTTCTTTAAATTCTTTAGCTACATAATATTGCTGATAAACTTCAGCCAGTAACCTAGTCATCTTATCCTGTGCTACTTCTGAAACCATTTTAGCTAAAGATCCTAAGACATTTTCTAAAACACTAGTTAAGTTATCCATTATTTTTCACCTTTAAGAATATAGTCTAGGATTTTAATTATTTCACCAACTATTTCTTCATCATAATCTCTTTTCTTAACTCCCTCAGGATATTCTTTACCTAGTACGTTAATTAGTTCAAGTATTTTTTGCGGTGTTGTTTTCACACCGAATTTTTTTATGAGACCTGTTATTGCTTCCAACTCTAATGCTTCAATGTTTGTTAAATCTGCTTTAAACTCTTCAAGCAACTGAACATATTCATCGCTTACTTCACTATGAATTATATGAGTCCATGCTCCATGTTTTCTAGCTTCTTCTTCAACATACCTTCTTATTTTACTATATTTTTCAAAGCTTATTTTCCCTGTAAAAATTATCAAACACTTGTATTTTTCAGCCATGTCTTTTAATTTAGACTTTACGATTCCTACGGCTTCTGAGAGGTTGCTAATTTCTACAACATCTACTTCAATATTAAAACTGTTTTTTAAAGCCTTTATTCTAGGTATGTCTTTACCTAGTTTAACATGTAAAACTCTTCTATCCGTGTTAAACATTTTACGTAGTTTATATGTTTCAAAAATATCGCTAGCATCCCTGCCTACTGGTGCTCCAGGATATGCTATATTGGCTTCAAAAAATTCGTGATATGGAACTGGAAAATGAATATGGCCTAATGCTAAATACTTGAAATGTTTATGTATTGCTTTTTGAGCTTCTCTTGAAAGCTTAATTACCGAGTATTTGGGGCTTATTTTAGAAAGATCTATCGCACCAATATCTAGTCCTATATGAGCTATTAGAACATTGTCGTAATTACCGCTGAAGTCGCCATATTCTATTCTCCTAGACTCTAAATATTCTATTTCTCTTTCTCCCTTAAATCCTGGTATTCCATAAAATCTAATGTTCTCTACTATTGCTGGTTTAAGTTTTAACGCGAATTCTGTTTCTACGAAGTCTGTTGTTTTAACAAGGCCAACTTCGTTAAGTAAGGCTAAGACGCCATGCCCTTTAACCGTTAAATCATGCGAACCGGGCGTAACTATTACTTCTAAACCTTCTGCTTTTGCTTTCTTAAGTGTTCTAACAGTTTCAATTGTTAGTTCATGCCCTATTCTAGGCGATTCGAAAAGGTCCCCTGCGATAACAATTATTTTCTCCCCTACACTAAGAGCCAAATTCACTATTGCTTTTAAAGCATCTAAAGGGGCTTTTCTCAGCGGTGTATGGCTAAAAGCTCCAATATGAATGTCTGCAGTATGTATAAATGACAGGCTATTTACACCTCATAACGTAAATTTCCTTTCTCTAAAATCCTCTATTCTTAAAATGCATATTTAAAAGCGTGGTTTCTAATGGCCACCTATTTTTGTCTTTAAAATTTCCTGCATTAAGTTAGCGTTTTCAAGCATCCAATGATTATTGTTAAAGAAAACATAGATTTTGAGAGGGTTTAGGGACGTTATTTTATCTGCTACCTCTTTAAGTTCTTCATAGCTATAATCGTAAGCA
>QMRV01000172.1 GCA_003649445.1 Thermoprotei archaeon
TATGAGGATGACTTCGAGTAATATATCTTTGAGTAAAAATAAATAGCACTATAGAAGCAAGCACAGCCAAGATAATAAGAATTATAGAAGCTAATATAGGCAAATCTCCTCTACGAGACTTACACTTAATAAGCTTCATGGCGTTTTTCTAGTACTTTTACCCTTAATAACCATTTCTCTATTTAACTAGCCAAAAATACGCCGATATATCAGCAGAATATCTTCAAGACCATATAAATAGCTACTTCATTTATCTTACTTATTTAAATGAATAAAGTCTCACTTAACTTCTTTAACTTTAAACTGGAAATATGTATCTACAGTCTTAGCTATAACATAACTCATTGTAATTAAAGCCAGTAAAGTTAGGGTGACTAAAGGCGTGTAGAAGAAGCTGGCAATAAATACTAAGAAAAGCCTTACGTCACGTGAAGCAAACATAGGCACTTTACCTGTTACGCCTACATGAGTTTTCAGTGCGGCTCTTCCCTGAGAGTGAACATAGCTTACCATAAGGCAGCCAAGTAGAGCTAAAGAACCAACTACAGCAGAAATCAAAGGCCTAGTCTGAGCAGAAACAATAGTTAATGCTATAACAACAGCTGCGTCAGCGAGTCTATCTAAAATAGAGTCTAGAAAAGCTCCTAGAGGAGAAGTCTGGTCTCGAGCTCTAGCGAGCTCGCCGTCGACGCCGTCAACTATGGAAGAAATCTGAACAAGCAGACCTGCTAGAGGATCTAGTCTAGGCAAGTAGAGCAGTGAGCCCATTAAGGCTAAGAGGAAACTTATAAACGATACCTGATTTGGAGTCACTGGAATATTCTTCTTTAGAATAAATTCTGTAATTCTTTTAGATATTTTTCGGTTAATAGTTCTAGATACAGGTCCGTCTGTAGTTTTTCCAACTACAGGTTTTGTCGCCATGTATCCCACTCAGTTTAAACTAATAAATATTTTTATTTATAAAAATATCAGTAGTAGTGGCTGGAGCAAAATTTTTTCTCTTTGTACTATTTGAGACGGAGGAGTATTTAAATATTATGATATATTGACGAATTCGAATGCTTTTTACTAAACAAAAGGAGCGAAAGATTCATATACTCTTTCTTTCTAAACCTCTACCGAAACTTATCCTTCAAATAATCTCTCTCTGCTCAATATCACCTAACTTTCCTGAAAATATATATAGTAATTATATGGGTGGGAGTATGGTTAGGGTCATAGTATTAGGATTAGGAATGGTGGGAATAATATTCAGTGTAGGACTTGAGAGAATAAAGAAGGGCGAAGTAAAGCCATACGGCGTACCATTCGCTGACGTAGACCTTGGAATAAAAATAAGTGACCTAGAGCTAGCCGGGGCAATCGAAGTAGATTCCAGAAAAGTGGGACGCACAGTATACGAAGTAGCCAGAGAGTTTTACAGAATGGAGCACGTACCAGAGTCCCTTAAAGCAGTAAAAGTATACCCCGGCCTCGGAGCAGAGTTTGTCGAAGACCTATTTCCAGTACAGAAGCTCAGCCACAGAGAGGCAATGGACAGAGTCTACGAGACACTAAAGGAGCTCAAGCCAGATGTCATACTAGACGTAACTACTACACAGCAAGGCAAAATCTACAAGTCTTGGCTAGAATACGAGAAAGACGTACTCAAGGGCAAAGCAGCTCCATCGCAAGTATACGCCTACCTAGCGCTCCGCTACGCTGATGAAGTAAAGCCAGTAGCCTACGTAAACCTAATACCGACACCAGTAGCAAACAGCCCAGCTATAATATCGGCGGCAGAGAAAGTAGGAGCAGTAGTACTAGGCGACGACGGCGCAACTGGAGCAACACCATTCACAGCCGATATACTAGAGCATCTCAGAGAAAGAAACAGAAGAGTATACTGTATAGCACAGTTCAACATTGGAGGAAACACCGATTTCCTCGCACTACTAGACGAGAAACGTAACAAAGCCAAGAAGGGCACTAAGAGTAGTATTGTCAAAGACATTCTAGGCTACGAGCCACCTAACTACATTAGACCGACAGGCTACCTAGAGCCTCTCGGAGACAAGAAGTTCGTAGCAATGCACATAATGTATGAGTCCTTCAACGGAGCTGTAGACGAAATAATAGTGAACATGAGAATAAACGACAGCCCGGCGCTAGCAGGACTAATGGTAGACCTTGCTAGACTAGCTAAACTAGCACTAGACAAAGGTATACGCGGCACAGTATACGAAATAAACGCATTCTTCACGAAGAAGCCAGCTCCACTAGGCTCTAGAAACATCGCCCGTATACTAGCATACCACCAGCTACTAAACTTCATTGAAAGCATCAGAGCTAAGAAAATAAGCGTCGAAAGAGAAGTAGTACTAGAGAAGCCTGTAAGCGAGGAGGTCTATGGCGCTGAGTGAAGCAGTAATACTAGCAGCAGGCCTAAGCACTAGACTAAGGAAAATTACTAGAGAACTCCCTAAACAAGCTCTAAAATTACTAGGAGCACCACTAATAGCGTATCCGGTAGCTTGCCTATACGCAGCAGGTGTAAGAAAATTCCACGTAGTAGTAAACCCTATTACTGCTAAATACATTTCAGATATTTTTTCTACACTTGATTTAAAATACGATACTGTTGTTAATGATACTCCCGGGAAGGGAAATGGCTATAGCTTCATTTTAGGCTTAAGTTTACTTGAATCAAAATATGCTTTCTTATCTATGTCTGATCATATTTTCCATCCACATATTCCATTTCGCTTACTTGAAGTAGATAAAGAATACGATCTCCTTGTTGGAGTAGATTCTTCTCCCCGCTTAGTTAGTCTCGAGGAGGCGACAAAAGTATATGTGTCACCTGAAGGCAGAGTACTCGATATTGGGAAAAATATTGAGAAATATACTCACGTAGACATAGGCCTCTTTGTTGTTAGCAGGAATATTGAAGAAGAGTGCTTGAAGTATGCTAGGCAAGAGAAGAAAGTTGAGCTCTCTTCTTTAATAAGATACATATCTAATATATACAGAGTATATGCTAAAGACGTAGAGGGTCTACCTTGGATAGATGTAGATACTCCTGAGGACTTAAAGAAGGCTACAAGTAGAGCAGAATTCCTTTTAAGTAAGGTAATTGAGTGTATTCCAGAAATATTCTGCAAAAAGTTTAAAGAAAGTAAGTCGGCCTATATTGTTAGTCTTAGCTAGTGTTTGTATTCGAGTGCTTTAAAGGCGCATTTATGTACACATTCTAGGCATATTATACATTCTCCTCTTGGCTCTGAGTCGGCTTACACAGGACATATTCTGCTAAATAGATTGCAGTTTTTATATTCACTTTTTCTCTTAATCTTAACGAATGAAACTTTGTTTAGTAAGGAGAGTAGTGCGCTGTAAAGACATATTATTTTTCAGAAAGGTCTATCTATGAATAGTGAGGCTAAAAGTACTACAGCAACGTCTACAAGAAGCGGGCCTTAAGCAAGAATGAATAAACTATGCTTTATAACTCGAGTAGAGGGTAAATAACTACTAGTGTAGTGGTTAAGACAATGTTTAGCTTGGCGGTGGCGGCGGAGGTGAAGGAGGCGCAGGAGCGGTTGTGGGCCGCGAAGGCTTTCTGAGCAAGAGTACTAATACTACAATAACTGCTACTATTACTATAACTGCTATTACTAGTAGAAGGACAGGTATAGCGTAGCTGCCTACAATAATGTAGCCTAGTATACTTAAGATTCCTCCAGCTCCTGCAGAGACATTTGTTTCTTTAAGCAGAATTAGTAGCTCGACTTGTCCTGTCTCCATAGTCTTGGAAAAGTACATTTTAATTAAGAGTCCTGTTGTCTTGTCGTAATATATTTCTATTCCCTCGTCAGTTACAGCTTTCCAGCAAATCCAGCTTTTGCCACTGGCGTCTTTAACTACTTCTGTACCGACAATAGTTGCTGTTTTACCTTTACCTACAACTATCTTAGATCCTTCTTTAACATCGGTCGGTAGCCATATTCCTTCGCCTGTAATTTCTGTACCGGGTAGAGGTTTCTGCTGGCCTCCAGTAGACTGAATCCACTCTACTTTCTTTACTTTACCTGTATTTGGATCTATGTAGACTTTGTACTTGTATTCTACATTAAATCCCATGAACTCAGCTTTACCGTAAACAAGGAGAATTAAGTCAGTAGAAGTTCTTTCGAGAACTTCCCAGCCTGTTTCACCTGTGATAGTCATCTGAATGCCTTTAGCTTGAGCAGTCATCTTGAGGTCATATTTAGCGTAAGTACCTTTAGAGAAGTATGATGGAACAGGCGTAGAGTAAGCTACTGGCAGTAGAACGAGGCTCATCACTAACATCAGTAAGGCTAGGTTCTTGTATTCCATATTTATTTAAAGAATATGGAATTATATAATCTTTTCTCATTTTATTGGGTCAA
>QMRV01000173.1 GCA_003649445.1 Thermoprotei archaeon
GTTGTTTTAGTGTTTGTTCTATTTGTTTTAGTTTTTGCCATGTTTTTTCTAGTTCTTCTGTGATGTCTTGTATGGTTATTTGTGGTGGTTGTGGCTGTGTTTTTTGTAGTGCTTGCTGGGTGTAGTGTAGGTATTTTATTGTTATTTTTAGTGTGTTTTCTGCTTGTTTTTGGAGACCTAGTCCTGTGTAGTTTACTGCTTCTATGAAAGCTGACTGTGCTTTATGAAAATATTTTAGTGGTGTATAGTAGCCTTTTTTCTTTAACCATATTTCTCTGAGTTGCTGTGATTTGCCTACTGCGATGAATGTTTTCTTGAATGGTCTTATTTCTCTGTAGAGGAGCTTGGTGTAGGGTGCGAAGTATATTGTCGGGTATAGTTCTGTGAATCCGTAGTCTTTTATATTGTGTTGTGTGTCAAGTACTATCCAGTAGCCTTTTTGGCCGCAGGCCATGGATCCTGCTCTTGTTAGCTTTACAATAGTTTCTTTAGCTTTAATGTAGCCTTTTGTTTCAAGTATTTTGGCTGCTTCTTTTACTTCATTTAATTCGGTGTTGTGCATGAAAGCTATGTCTCTTAAGTCGAGTCGCCCTAGTATGTGTAGTGTAGAGAGTACTGTATGGCAGACTGGTGCTAGAACATATGTAGGAGTATGGCTTTTCATAGCTGGGCTTATACTATTGTATGCTTTAAAACATATAATGGTTTCTAATACTTTATAGTGAAGTATGGCCGGAGGCTTGCTCGGCTATATTATTTCTTCGTCTTCGTTTTCTTCTACTATTGGGTACTGTATTGTTACTATTTTTTCTAGGCATTTTCGGCACACTGGTACTGCGATTACGCTTGCTTTTTCGGAGCCTATGATGTTTTCTATGCGTGTTAGTAGTTCATCTAGTTTTGCTTTATCTAAGTCTACTATAAATGAGGAGTACTGGAATCTTGTTCCGCCGTAGTCTTTTATTAGCTGCCTTACTCTATTTCTTGTTTCGTCGTCTGATATGTCGTAGACTATTATGTACTTCAAGCTATCACTTTAAATAGCTTTACTACCTAATACTATTTGGTGAAGCTGTTTAAAATATCTTACAATAGGCCCTACTTGACTATTGTCATAGACTACAGAGAACTCGAGAAAATTTTGGGCTCGAAGTATTTTGAGAAAAGAGTTTCTTTAATTAAGTCTAGGGTTGCTGAAGCTGTAGAGAAAAACGGGGGACTCGTGAAGAGTATATGGAAGTCTATTTACTATACTAAAGTTATTGCACGTGTTCCTCCAGCTGTCTACGGGTATGTTGTGAGAGAGCTTTCTGAGCTAGAAGACAAGATTATCAAAAGGTATAGTCCTTATAGGCACTTTGTTGTCTTATATTACAGTGATAAGCCTTTTGTGCCTCGAGTAGCCGTCTACAGGGCTTCAAGTGAAGGCTATAGGACTTTAAGTAGGCTTTGCTGGAAGCTCTTAGAGACGGGTATTTATGCTGAGAGAATAGGCTTGAATAGAATTGGTATTGTGGTGGGCGAGGGTGTTGAGCCTAGAGAAGAGTTTACTATAGTTGCTGGAAACGAGACTACGGCACTTAAGTACCTAGATTCTTTTATACTAGACTACTCTGAGAAAGCTCACCGAGAGTTCGCGAAAAGGCTTATTGACCGTGTTGTTAAGCGAGAGTACTTGGCTAAAGGCTACAGAGTTCGAGGTAGGCATGTTTTCGAAAAACCTGCGGTATACGGATTTGTCTCAGTTGCCCGCGGAGTGGAATTTCAGTCTTTTGTAATGGAGGACGGATATATTGCGCTCACTTTTGCCCCAAGACACGAGCTTGCTTCAACAGTCTCTTTAGCTGAAGAAAACTTAGAGTCTTTTGTAGGCCTTCGCGTAAAGAGAATAGTTGACGAGAAAACAGGCATAGTCGCTAAAGAGAGAAGTGAAAAAGCATCAGATTCTTTAAGTGAGCTCGGTGGGAAAAGTTTGCTTGAAGTCTATAGGAATATGGGTATTGAAGCAGACCCTAGTGAACCTGTGCTCGAAGTATCTATTAGGGGAGCGATTAGCTTAGAGCTTCCCTCTGGACTAAAGCGTGTAGTCGATTTAAGAGAAGCGGCTAAAATGGGTGTTCCGAAAGAAGTTCTGAGAGATCTTCATGTGCGCCCGGAGCGCTACAAGAGCTATGTCGAGGAGTTTTTGAAGCCAGTAAACCCTATTGAAGTAGCGGGAGAAACAATAAGATTTATTGAGCACGCGCCGACACTATGATAATAGAGACTCACGCATATAGGCTACACGGAAGCCCGCCTAGAATTTCTTACGAGAATAAAAAGTACTGGATTAAGCAGAGAGAAATAATCGTATTGAAGGGAGAAGGCCTCATAGAAGTCAAGACATTACTCGAGTGCTTTAAGCAGGATGTTAAGCTGTGCCTCAAGACAAAGAAAGGTGAAGTATACTTAGCTCCACCAAGCCAGAGAGCTTACTCGACTATAGCCTTACTTAAAGCATCTACATTAGGCTTAATCGACTTAGCTAAACAGTTCATTAAAGCATGTGCGGTAAACAGGCTGGCCGTACTAAAGGCAATAGACAGCAAGCTAGCCGAAGAATACAGGTCACTACTTCTCACAAAAATGCCTCAAATAGAGTCCGCTACAACAAGAAATACTTTAATGCTACTTGAAGCAGAACTAGCTCAAAAATACTACGAAGCCTTAAAGAAAATACTGCATCCTGACTACGAATTCGAGTACAGAACAAGAAGACCCCCTAGAGACTACTTTAGCGCAGCACTAGGCTACGCCTCAACAATACTCTACAAAATATGTTCCTCCGCCATACAAACAGCAGGCCTAGACCCACGCCTAGGAATACTACACGAACCACGCTCAACTAGACCATCACTAGTACTAGACCTAGCCGAAGAATTCAGACCCATTGTAGTAGAGTCGCCTGTAATAGCGCTCTGCTTAAACAAAAGACTAGACCCCAGCAAACACTACACGCGTCAAGAAAACAGAATATACTTAAATAGCGCCGGGAGAACAATTGTCTCTAAAACAGTTTACAGAAAACTCTCTCTGCAAGTAGAAGGAACAACGCTTCTCGAGAAAGTATACATTCAGGCAGAAAAACTACGGCAAGCCATAGTAGAAAACAAGCCCTACCAACCCTACACGGTGACAACATGAACCGCCTATGGATTACAGGAGAATATAAATTGAGCGCAGTCAGCCAGCGCTTCCGCATAGAAGCCAGACACCTACCAAAACCAGTAGAAAAAGCAGCAATACAGCTAGACTACATAGCACTAGAACCCACAGGAACAGTAACAGCTTCAGCACTAGCACTCGCAACCCGATACAGCATACCAGTCATAGCAGTAGACCCCTCCTCAAACCGAATAACACTACTAAACCAAGTACAGTGGGGCGGAGTAGAATACATCATAGCCCAGTACTACTCAAAAGAATACACCACAGAATATGCAGAAAAAATAGCCAAAGCCATAGTCCACAACATAAGACAACTAACAGGGCCAACAACAGAAACAGGAAACTGGAAAACAGACTACCTAATAGCACTACACACACTACAAGAACAATTAAAAGCACTCAAAATAGAAAAAGAAGTAGAGTACACACTACTCTACCTACAAGCAGAAACAACAACAGCAATAATAAAAGCCAAACTAAACCCACACATAGGCTACCTAAATAAAGGAACATACAGCCTAACAAAAGACCTAGCACAGCTATTCACACCACCAGTACTCCACACACTAACACCAAGAATACTCCTACTAAAACAAGAAGAAACAGCAGACAAAAAACAGCTACTAAAACACTTAAAATGGAGCCTACAAACACCAGTAAACAACAAGCTACTAGAACAACACATACAACAAGAACCAAAGAAACTAGCACAAACCCTAAGAAATCCAGCAACACAATACAAGCCATTCACATGGACAAAAAACACCGCTTAAAACACTACAACACAATACTAAGGGAAACACAGTACAGTAGCGTAGACTAGTAGAAAAAACACAGTACCTGAAGAAAAAGACTTTTAGATTTCCTTGAAGAAAAAATAGCAAGAGAACCACCTATGAAAATTACCGAGAAAATAAGAAAACATGAAGACACAATAACAGATCTCCTACTTGTAGCAATACTCCTAGCCATAGCCCTAGCAATAGCCTTCACACATTAATATCCTTAATGGAAAAACTCGCCGCAATATATAGTAGACCAGACTTCTCTTAAATTCATTATATAGAAGTAATGTAAAAATACCTAAATAACTAAAGCTTATTTATCTTTTGGAACATACTTTAATGTCAGAAGAGCTCTCGTATGGTGAGCAGGAGAAGTAACAAATCATATATCACTGACATACAAGGTACATAAA
>QMRV01000174.1 GCA_003649445.1 Thermoprotei archaeon
AGTCCCTAAAGGACTTATCGTCGCTAATACGGGGAAATTAGTAGGCGTATTAGAGGAAAACAATAGAGTTCTCTACAGATATGTGAGCAAAAAACCTAGCTGGAGAATAGATATTGCTGTCTCCAGGTTTAAGGTAGAGAGTTCTAGAAAAAGGGATATTACTATATTTGCGCTAGAAGAAGACTTTGAGCACGCGAAAAGAATACTCAGAGAAGTAGAGAGGTGCCTACAGTTCTATGAAGCGAACTTCGGTCCTCCGCCTCAGTGGTGTGGATTCACAGTAATAGAGCTCCCAGAAGGCTATGGTGGTCAAGCAGATATGTGTGGAATGCTGGTCGCTAGAGAATCTTTCACGGATCCAGGTAGCGTAGGCGGAGTCTACCACGAGCTAGCGCACTTATGGAATGTACCCTCGGGGGAAGAAGTGCCGTCAAGGTTTCTCGACGAAGGATTCGCCTCCTATTTCCAGCTGTTAGCAGAAAAAGAGTTTCTAGGCGATGAAATATTTCGGAGAAAAATAAGCTCGTTGAGACAGAGATTTCTTGAACTAGCATCTAAAAAGCCCATACTTCTCAAAATACCAGTAGCTGAATACGGCAAATACCTCGTCACGGACGCTTCTTACATAGTAGGCACATGGACACTCTATGTACTACATAAAATAGTGGGAGATTATTGCTTTAAAAAACTCGTCAGAGAATTCATAATTAGACATAAGAATACTCCAGCTACTCTTAAAGACTTTAAGAGAACCGCAGTAAAGGTATGCGGATACCACATAAGCAAATTCCTAAACGAGTGGTTATTTGGAACTAAAGCCGCATATCATTTAATTAAAGAAACTCCCTTAAATAAGATAATAGAATTACATGAAAAGAATTTAAATAAGTTTTTGAGAATATAGCAAAATATCCATTATGCTATGTATTTTTAAAACAATTTAAATAAATAAAACATTAAGCACATACCCTCAGGTCTATTCGAGTAAATAGTTATAAGTAAAATTATAATTATATTAAGTTAAATTACCAGCAAAAACACTAGCCTATAATTTTACAAAATAATATAGGGAGACTTAAGCAACCTACTTACTACTGAAAAAGCGAAAGAATGCCCCGCCGTTACCTCCCCTTAAGTAATTTAATTTTTCTCTATCAAATATTTAAATAATATTTGTCAGTTAAGTGACAAATACTTAAATATCTCTTTCCCTAGACCTAGCTGTAGAAGACATTATCTACATGCTGAACCCCTGGTGGGAGTGAAGAAACTAGGAAGATAAAGACAGTGATCTTAGAAAACTGAGGAAAGCGAAAATAAAGTGGAGTCCTCTTTGGATTAAAGATATTAGTTTAAAGCCCTTCTCCCTAAACTTCATTACAGGATCTAGACAAGTAGGTAAGACTACTGGAGTAAAAATATTAGTAAAGAAACTCCTCTCACAAACAGTCCCTAAAGCAGTATTTTACTACAACTATGACTTTATATCAAGTTCTAAAGAATTAAAGAAAATAATAAACTTCTATTTAAAAATAAAGTATTCAAATAAAATAAAGACATCCTACATAATACTAGATGAAGTAACAGGAGTAGAATACTGGTGGAAAATAATCAAAGGATACATAGATCTCGGCATATTCGGAAACGATGTACTCATAGTACTAGGCTCAGCTTCATTTAGACTAAGAAAGTTCGCTGAAGCATTCCCTGGCAGAAAAGGATACGGCACTACTATAGAAGTACTCCCACTAAGCTTCGGAGAATACGTTCAAGTACATGAAGAAAAACCCCTAAAATCTAACTACATTAAAGTAAAAACACTCTTCGAAAAATACCTTAATACAGGAGGATTCCCTAGAAGCATTAACGAAGACCCTGAATTCTTCAAAGACCTAATATTCAGCATAGAAAGAGACATAGCTAAAACAGGGAAAAGCCCTAAAATATTCCGAATGATACTCCACTCCATACTAGAAAAAGCTCAAGCCCTATAGGCTACCACACAATAGCACAAGAAATAGGAATATCACATAACACTGTCAGAGAATACCTAGAGCTAATGGAAGACCTATTCATAGTAGGAATAGCCTACTGGAAACAAGGCAATAAAATAAGCTTCAGAAAAGAAAATATTCCTAAGAGACCCTTACCTAGCTAAAACACTCTCCATGATACTCGGAGTAGACACAAGAAAAGACTACCTATACGAATAGATAGTCCAAGAACACTTATACCGAAAATACAGCGAAATATACTACTGGAGAAACAGTTACGAAATAGACTGCATAGCCGGAAACCTAAAAATAGAAGTAAAAGCAGGAAAACCACACCGCAGATACCCAAGAGGAGTAACAGTAATAGACGAAGAAAAACTACCACTCTTCCTACTAGACCTATGAAGCATCTAGTTAAACCATATTTACTATAGTTTCCTTCAGAAAAAAGATATCACTATAGTAGAAAACACCGTGAAACAGACCTGAACTATGGCACCAGCCATCATTTTAGACTCTATTTTCTTTGAAGCAGCATTTCCAATAAAGCTACCCATAAAGAAAACCGTTAGCTATATATTTAGGCCTACTAGTAGCGACGTGAAGACTGTAGTTTCAAACTAAATACCTACTTAAACTTAAATAGAGTAAAGTCTACTAGTTTAATCCTAAGTGCTTTCAGCTGTCCAGCCAATTATTTAATAGAAATAGAAGACAGTAATATCTGTGGAAGAAATACTGTCTAAGATACCCTCTTACTCACAGGAACTAGGACTAGACTTAAGGCTTAAAGAAGACCGCTTCAAGTGGTTCTTGGCCTCAATACTCTTCGCTAGAAGAATCTCAGCTAATATAGCTAAAAGAACCTTCATGAAATTCATTGAAGCAAACTTAACAACCCCCCAGAAAATCCTTGAAGCTGGATGGAATAGGTTAGTAGAAGTACTTGACTCCGGAGGCTACGTAAGATACGACTTCTCTACAGCAACTAACCTCCTTCAAATAGCCGAAAAACTCGTCAAAGAATATGGAGGCGACATCGACAAAGTACATGAAAAAGCCTCCGATCCACGAGACCTCGAGAAAAAACTAATGGAGTTCAAAGGAGTAGGACCAGTAGCAGTCAATATTTTCCTAAGAGAACTAAGAGGCATATGGAGTAAAGCCGATCCAGAGCCCTCACCTAAGGCACTTGAAGTGGCGCGTAGAATAGGGTTAGCTGAAGTAAAGAAATATGAATCGAAATTAGTTAGAATTTACTTAGAGTACTGCAAAAAGAAAAAGTGTCGAATATGTCCCCTTAGAGAATACTGTAGAGAACCAGAATTAAAATAAAGTTTTTTGAAACTAGCTAACCGTGAGTAAGCTTAAGTGGTGGGTAGGCTGCGGTCATGAGGCACTCGTATACTTAGCTGGAGTAAAAATGAGAGACTTTTACTTCAATCCCAAGGCCTGCGCTAAGGCATTTAAGGACGGTAGAAGAAAGCTAGTAGAAATCTTCGGAAAAGACATAAGGCTTCCAGACATAAGTGTTCCTCACCTATCTTATGGGCACTTAGCCTGCTTAGGCGCACACATAGATTTCCCAGAAAACTCTGCTCCCTGTGTAAAGCCGCTGTTCTCTAGTATAGATAAAGGAATAGAGGCATTACAGCGTAAAGTAGATTTCAGTGAATCTAAGCTATTCAAACATTTCTATAAAATATACAAGTATTTGAAAAAAGAGTTTCCTGGAGAAAAAGTCAGTATCTACGGCTTCGGCTGGGAAGGCCCAGTAACCTCAGCAGTAATGCTCAGAGGAAAAGCTTTCCTAGCAGACCTCTACCGCACACCACGCAAAGCAGAAAAATTCCTAGACCTCTTAACAGACAGCATAATAGAGTACGTGTATTTCCTCAGACGTCTAATGGGAGAACTTGAAGTAAATCCCAGTTCCACAGGACTATGCGACGACTGCGCAGCATACATTCCTCCAAGACTATGGGATACATTCGTTCTACCCTATTGGAACAAGTACTTCAGCAACCTCACTAAAGGCAAAAGACACGTACACGTAGAAGGACTCTATCCTCAGCACCTAAAATACCTTGAGAAAACACGCATAAGCCACTACGATCCATCAATTTCACCTAAGCTAACTCCTAAAATAATATCGAGTACAATTAAAATACCGTTCTCATGGAGACTACCAGGCTTCCAGTACCCATACATGACTCCAAGCGACATAGAAAAATGGGTCTACAAGTCATATGAAGAAGGAGCCAGAGAACTCTACACAGTAGTAGAGCCACTAATGTGCACTAAAGAAAACATAATTAAAGTAAAAACATTCATAAAAACCTGCAAAAAACTAAAAGAAAACAACTCAGCATAAGATACTCAAATCC
>QMRV01000175.1 GCA_003649445.1 Thermoprotei archaeon
TACGGTGACGGGTCTCAGGTGAGAGACTGGCTTTACGTGGAAGATTTCTGTGAGGGGCTTTTGACTGTTATTGAGAAGGGGCGTAGAGGCGAGGTCTATAATATTCCCGGATTTAATGAGAAGAGGAATATTGATGTTGTAAGAGATATTTTGAGGCTTCTTGGTAAGCCGGAGTCTCTGATTAAGTTTGTTGAGGATAGACCTGGTCATGATCGCCGTTACTCTATGAGGGGTGATAAGATTAAGGCTCTCGGGTGGAAGCCTAGGGTTTCGTGGATTGAGGGTCTTAGGAAGACTATTGACTGGTATCTGCGGAATGAGTGGTGGTGGAGGCCTTTGCTTAGTGACGATTATTTTGTTAAGGATGTTCCTTGGAGGTGATGTGTATGAAGGTTCTTGTTACTGGTGCTAGTGGTCTTCTTGGCCATAAGCTGGTTGAAGAGCTTTTAGGGAAGGGGCACGAGGTTTGGGGTCTTTACTATAGTAGTGAGATTAAAGTGGAGCACGAGAAGCTGAAGAAGATTAAACTTGATTTGCGTAATAGGATTGGTTTAGAGGATCTAATTCTAAAGATTCGGCCTGATGTTGTTGTTCACTCGGCTGCATATACTAATGTTGATGGCTGTGAGCGGGACAGGAAGTATGCTTGGGAAGTTAATGTTGAGGCTACGCGTGTTATTGCTAGAGCTGCTTATGTGACTAAAGCTTACTTGGTTTACGTGTCTACTGACTACGTTTTTGACGGTGAGAAGGGAATGTACAGTGAGAGAGATATTCCTGCTCCGATTAACTACTATGGTTTGACGAAGCTTATTGGAGAAGAGATTGTGAAGACTTCTAATGTGATGTACTGTATTGTTAGGACTAGTACTATTTGGGGTAGTCCTCCCGGTAAAAAGAACTTTGCTATGTTTGTTGTGGATACGCTGCGTGCTGGCGGTGTTGTTAAAGCTATTGCTGATCAGTATGTGTCGCCGACGAATAACCGTTTGCTCGCTAAGGCTATAGCTGAGATTGTTGAGAGGAAGCCTCTGGGTGTTCTCCATGTGGCTGGCAAGAGGATGTCTAGGTACGAGTTTGCGGTGAAAGTGGCTGAGGCTTTTGGTTTGCCTACCGAGAAGATTGTTGAGGCATCTATGTCTGATATGAAGTGGGTTGCTCGGAGACCTAGGGACTCCAGCCTTGATACTTCTTATGCTAAAAGAATTCTCGATACTCCTTTTGACGATATGGAGTTGGCTTTGAGGATTTTTAGGGAGGAGTATGGGTAGCTATTTGTGGGGTGGGTAGAACCAGTCCCATGGTTTTCCGCAGCGGGGGTCGTCTTTCTTTCCGTTGATGCATATTGGTACTACTGTTGGGTCGTTCCAAGGTCTTCTTACTTCGTCTGGGTTCTTGTAGTCGTATAGGCGGTTGACGAAGTATACCAAGTATGCTGGCTCGTTTCCTACTACTTTAAATCCGTGCCAGTAGTAGCCCGGTACTCGTAGTATCTGCATTCTGTACTCGCTTAATACTACTTCTACTAAGTGTCCTTTTGTGGGAGAGTTTTCTCTGTCGTCGTATGCGCATACTTTTATTGAGCCTTTTACTACGAGGAAGTAGTCTACTTGTCCTCTTTCATGTTTGTGCCATGCTCTCACGATGCCTGGGTATGTTATTGAGAGGTTTGCTTGCATAATAGAGTCTTCTCCTAAGAGGTCTTTCCAGTCGGCTCGCATTATTTCAGTGAATATTCCTCGTTCGTCTGGAAATCTCATTAAGTCTACTAGCTTGACTCCGGGTAAAGCTAATTCTTTTATTGATCCGAGTAGAGGCACGTAATATTATTGAAGAATTAAATATTTGAATATTTTCTTGATACGTAGTAAGTGGTTTTTCTTATTGAATATTTTTCTATAGCTTAATAGTTTAACTTAAGAGTATTTAGTTTTTATAATTACTTTTAATAGTATTTAGAAGGGAGTTCGAGAAATAGTCTATTTGGCAGAAGTTCTGTTATGTGATAGGGGTTTTAGAGCCTTTTTGGCCCCCATGCTCTTAGAGTGTATTCTTTTTTAATAGTTATGTTTTCTCGCGGCATTTTCGGTTTGCCCTTTTCATTATAGAGTAGTGTTATGTATACCTTAGGATGTTTTTGGTGGAATTTTTCTATTGTTGTTTCTGCGTATTTCTCTCCTTTTATCTAGGATGTATGTTGGGACTTGAAGTATCCTAGTGGTTTGGTTAAGTGGATGTTTTCTTTTTGAGTAGTTTTAGTTCTTCGAAGAAGACTCGGCTTAGTTCGTAGTCGTAGTGCTGTCCGCTCCACACTAGACATAAGTCTATGTTGAGGTTTTGGCAGTGCCAAATCACAGGAGCTAACTTAATTGCTTCTGGGCGTGTTCCAAAAACAATCATTATTTGTTTTCTTTTCACGTCCTTTATGCTAGAGTTAGTTTATATAAAAGTAGAGTTGCTGTGCTCATTACTACTGTATTTTGGGAGTATTCTAGAAAATGCTGGTAATGGAGTTGAGGCGACAGTATTATTGAATGGTCTTTTTAGGAATTTATTTGTTTGCTTGGTTAAGGTTTTTTAGGGTTTGCTTTGCTGTGTTTGGGTGGAAGGTTTATAGCTTGGGGTGCTGTTTTTTGTGTGGTGGGGTTTGTGGATGCTGTTGCTGTCGTTTTGCCTGAGAGAGTTGTGAAGGTTTTGAGGGGTAGGTTGGAGTCTGAAGGTAGGACTATTGAGGAGTTTGTTGGGGAGGCTGTTTTAGAGAAGCTTGATATTGTTGATCCTGATGTTAGGGTTGAGTTTCATCTTAAGCTTTGTGAGAAGTATCTTAGGGAGTGTGAAGATTTTTTGGCTAAGGGTGACTATGTTCAGGCTTCTGAGAAGGCTTGGGGTGCTGCGGCTCAAGCTGTTAAAGCGCTGGCTGCTAAGGAGGGGAGGGTGCTTCGGAGTCATGCTTCTTTGTGGGAGTATGTTGATAAGTTAGCTGAGAGGCTTAGGGATGTGGAGTTGAGGCATGAGTGGGGCCGGGCGAATAACTTACATCAGAATTTTTACGAGAACTGGATGCCTCCGCGGGAAGTTGAGTTTGCAGTTAGAGATGTGAAGAGGTTTGTAAAGAAGTTGGTGGAGTTGGTTAAAGGGTCTTTGTGAAGTCTTTAATGTAGCTGATGGTATCTGAGTTAATGTTTATTGCTTTAATTAAGTTTTTTGTGGTTTTTGAGTTATCGGCATTTTAATAGTTCTGCTGCGGAACCTAGTTCTAGTGTGGAACTTTGTTATTTGATTTAGGCCAAAAGCTTCTAGAAAAGAGTTATTTAATAGGGAGAAGGAGCTTAAGATGCCTGATGATGTTTCTGATAAGGGGGCCCTACAATAGACCAGAAATTTTGCCATAGTTTCCATAGTATATTAAGTAATTGTAATAAGGTTTCAAATAGTTTTTCAGCTTCTTGACACATTTTGCCAGCTAATTTTGGCTGCTTTAGCTAAGCATACTGGATTAGAGCACACAAGCCTAACTTTACCATCTATGCTTATGATACCGCTTATATCATCTAAGGTTATAGGTTTACCGCAAAAATAGCATCGAGCGGATCCGCTAGCTACTTCATTAAGTTTTCCGAGTTTCTTGAGTATGGTTACTAGTTCATCGACATGAATAGCTGTGACAGGTATTTTCCTTACTAAGACTTGTCTCACAAGCAGATATTTGTTACATGTATATTAAAGATTTTAGTGCTAAGAATGGTATTTCCTTAGATTTTTGAAAGTATTTTATATTCTTAATTTTCGGCGAAATATTAAATAGAAGAAGAAAATGAGGTCCATTTCACTAGTTCTTAGTTGAAGAATATTAGTAAGTAAAAGTAAGGTCGATCAAGATGCGTGGAGACCTTTACTGTGCACAGACCTTTCTCATGCTAGCGTATTATATAGCGTGAGAAGTATGGCTATTGATTCGCGTTTTCGCTGGGTTGTTTTCTTGTATAATTCTTACTAAAGGAATTAATTTAAAGTATAGTTTTCCTAGATAAGTCGTTTGAAAGTGCTTTTTCTGCATATTGTACGTTGTATTGAAATGGGCTTTATGTGGGGTGCGTGTTTAGCTTTATTGGTTGAACTATTTTCTGTGGTGTTGATGTAGTGAGTTATAATGTTGTTTATGGTGGAAATATTTAAATATAATGTATTTTAATTTGTTTATGGTGAGGTGTGGTGGGTAAGAGGCAGTTGTCTATTTTGCTTGATGAGGAGCTTGTGAAGGAGCTTGAGCGTATTAGGGATGAGACGGGTTTGCCTATTAGTAAGATTATTGAGTTGAAGTTGAAGGGGTATGAGATAGTTAAAGTTAGGGAGGGTTTGAGGCTGCGGAAGGAGCA
>QMRV01000176.1 GCA_003649445.1 Thermoprotei archaeon
CTATAACGTAATAGCTTTACCTTGTTTCTTCCTCACTATTGCTTCCTCTGTATATACGTAATAATGTAAGTAATGAGGGTGCTATTAAGATTATCCATAAGCTCCAGTAAAGAAATACTGGCTTAAACCCGTATAGGTTTACTAGGTATCCTGTTGTAATATTTAATATAAAGGAACCAAACGATCCCGTTGCATTTATTATACCTATTGATAACGGTATAATCTTTTTACCAATTAGTGCTGATGGAATCGTCGTTATTAGCTGTGCATTTATACCATAGACTAGTAGTCCTATAGCTACTAACGCTATTCCAGCATAAACCATGCTATATTCAGCTAAAACAGGGAAAACGTACAATATGGTTGCTGTTAATGGTATTGACAAAAGTAGTGGTTTAACTTTCTCCCTACTATGGTATTTATCAAGTACATAACCATATATTATCATCCCTAATGCACCTGACATAGGATACATTGATGCTGTTATCGACGATACCGTGGTTGAACCCGTTATTGTATATAGGTATGATGGTAGATACACTATAGCTACTTGTAGCACTCCTGTTATTAAGAAATATGAGATTGCTAGAAGCAGTATTGGTTTCCAATATTCAACTAAATCCTTCAACATAATGTAATTTACTATGTTTTCTCTTCTATAAAACACTTCAACGCTATATTTTGTCTGTCGTCTTAATATAAGTATGGAAATGGGACCTAAGATCAATAATATTAGCCCATTCACTATAAATCCATGTCGCCAACCTATAGCTGATACTATGTAGCCTGTAATAATCCATGTAATAGAGTTTCCCAACGCCCAGCTTGTATTAAAGAATCCCATATATCCCCCAATCCTTTCTCTTTCAAGCATAACGGTTAATATTCTGATAAGCGACACCCATGCAGTAGACTGGAAATAGCCGTTAAGAATCCATAAGACCATAAACTCCGTCACATTATTTACATAGCCAAACAGTATGTTTGCTAAACTGGAAAGAGTTGCTCCAGCGAATAGGAGAAGCCAAGGCCCCTTTCTTGTAACAATATATCCATTTACTACTTGTCCTAAAGAGTAAGCTAATGCAAATAATCCAGCTATAACCCCCATTATATAGTAGTCAAGCCCTAACTCCGCTATACCATAAGGGAAAGCTATTGAATAATTTACTCTACACAGGTAAAATAATACGTAGATAACCCATGAAACTGTGATCAGTAAAGCTGAAGCTTTCCGAGCCATCCTTATTCATCTTCATCCAAATAAGTAAGATTTTAGCTAATTGAAAATAATTAAGTTAAAGAAAATACAGTTTTCTTATCTTTAAACATTACAACTGCTATTTCTTTTTAAGTAAGCGGGAGCGAGAAAGTAATTAGCCAAAGAAAAGTTAAGGATTAAAAACATTTAAACATAGGAAAAGACCTTTCAGACCTAAATGGCTACGGTAACCAGTTCTACGCCAACTTCTCAGCTAAACTATGCTTCAATCGCTAGTAACTCCGAGCCCAATGAAGGAGAAGCCTATGTGATTTCCTTAGTTTCGAAAACTCCAAATAAAACACGGATAACCACTACTTAGAGATCCTTAGGTACTTAATAACCTTATTGACGAAGTAATCAATTGTACTCCTGTCCCTATTGAAATTGCTAATCGACACGTAAGCTATTACCTTGTAACCTAGCGACTCCAGTATCTCCTTAAACTTAAGGGCGTAGTTTCTTCTTAAACCAGATGTTGTGAAGCATGCTGTAGGCTTAGTTACCTTATCCCTGTACTGCCTTATGAATGATCTCATCGCAGGAGTTATTCTTCCAATCCATATTGGAGTGCCAAGTATTAGTACGTCGAAATCTTCAGGGTTGAAACCTGTTAGCTCCCTTATTTCAACCAACCTACCTGAGAGAGTGTCATAGATTACCCTGGGATTCAGATACAAGAGCCACTTTGAGTACTCTCTAACCTGCCTAATCTCATACGTATTAGTTTGAATACCTGACTCAGCCAATTTCCTCTCAATATATAGTGCTACCTGCCTTGTCCTCCCTGTTTTGCTGTAGTATACAATTGCTGCTTTCACGTCGTACACCCACCAGCAAGTACGTAGGTAGTAAGGCAAAAATGTTTTGACTCTATTTAGGATATTTTATATAAGCTGATGCCTGTACCTTATAAATTTTTAGATCTGGGAAAATTAAAAGAGTAAAAAGAGATTCAGTGTTAACAACAAGATATTAGGAAATCAGTAAACGTTGAAACTAAAAGAGAAACTATGAAGAAATAGATAGTAGATTAACCTACATATTCTGAAATTAGGGCTAAAGCTGATAATGCTTGTACTATACATAGCCATGCTCCAATGATCCATAGAGATCCTGAGATAACGGATAAAATAATAGACGCGATAATGCCGGTCGCTATAAGGCCTATTAGCTTTTTATATGCTTCGCTTTTACTTAAGCTAAAGGTTATTCTAAAGAGTAATTTGAGGTAGATATTTCTATTGTAACGTCTATATTCATAAAGTCTCTTTAACTCTTTGAGACCTTGTTCTGTTAGCCTATAGTATATCTTTTTCTTCCTTTTTACGAACGGTATTATAGGTATTTTTGATTCATATTTGATTACCTTCTCAAAAAGACGAAGACTCTTAGATTTATTATCAACAAATAATTCTATGTACGACTTAAGCCTTGCCTTGCTTATACCAATTAATTTGGATAGCTTATCCAGTGATGCTTCATGGTTCTTTGCGCAGCCAAGAGCTAAAATAATATCATATAGGTAATTAGCCGTTACAAAATTTTCTACCATTACCCTTAAGTTTCTAAGTTCCTCAACATTACCTCTTAAAGAGGTATTGCCTGAGACAAGCATACAGAGGTTTCTTACAAATTCACGCCCATCTTTAGTAATTAAGTAACCACCACCCTTCTTCTCTATTAAGCCCTTTCTAGCCAATTTAGTTAATGCATCATAAACCGATTTGAATTTAAGACCTAGATCAATGGCTATTTCTGAGGCTGAAGCGTAACCCTTCTTAAGCCCTAGGTAGAGTAGTATCTCTAATTGTATAGTTGATTTAGCGAAATCAATTATAGAATCCAGCGACCTTAGAATCTCTAGTTTATCCGTAAAAGCTACTATTTGGCTCAATGAGCTTCCCCTTTTGCAGCTACATTATTTAGTGTGTATCACCATGAAATATTTGCTCAATTACTGCTTACATCTTAGATGCTGTATAATTTATAAAGTTAAGGAGTCAAGGGTTATGATAGATAATACGGTCGACCATAGTAATAATTGCATATGATAATAGCTGTTCAGCTGATTACTTCAGTCTACCGGCTGATTACGTAAGACTAAATAGGTATTTTCTCGTGAAACCAATGGTGTGAAGGGTTATGAGGAAGGAGCTTTATAGGTACATAAGTAAGTATAGGGTGTTGTTAGAGAACTTATCCAAGGAGGAAATCGAGGCTATTCTGCGTAAGAGCATAGGCTCTACTAATATGCCTTCCCTAGCTAGGATGATTAAGTTTCTAGAGCTAGAGAATGGAAGCAGAGTTAGCGAGAAGTTCACTAGGAACCTCATCTTGCTCTCTATCATATACGGGTCTAGCCGAGGGAGGAAGGGATTAACGTTCGCCGACCTGGTTTTCCAAGCACTCTACGCGACACTCACAAATAATAACAATAAATCTAAGCGCCGAAGCCCACACCGCTAACTATCTGACCCCTCTTGACCCCTCTTCCTAACCTTCTCCTCCTTGAGCTCCTCATAAGTCACTGCAGTGTCGATTAACCTAAGCAATTCTTCTCTATCGATTAAGCCCTTTCTCAAAGCTAACTTCACGGTCTCAATAGCCATACTTAACTTCTCCTCAATTCTCCTCTTCACCGTACTGACCGTGGGTTGCGCCTTACCTAACTCCTTAGCAGCATCAGTAACCTTCCTATACTTCAGTAGCACATCCAAAACCTTAACTTCTTCCTCAGTTAAGAAAGTCCTCCCATACCTTTTCTTTCTCAAGACGTAGCGCCTACCTAAAAATTAAGGTAAAACATCTTAATAAAACTATTAAGTTTCAACTATCTTCTAACGAAGCCAACTGAAGACTTCATCAATGATGTACAAGAGCTTAGTCACGTTAGCACAATTTAGGGAAAAATTTATATAATCTACAATATCTACAATATTGTAGATATTGTAGATTAGGGGTGTAACAATGGGTAGACACACCCTAAAGAAGAGGAAGGGTATTGTAGGTATTGAAGCAGCCATAGTGCTAATAGCATTCGTGATAATATCAGCGGCATTCGCCTTCATGGTAATCAACATGGGTCTCTTCGCAACCCAGAGAAGCAA
>QMRV01000177.1 GCA_003649445.1 Thermoprotei archaeon
CTCTCCAAATCCCTTCACTCTCGCTATAGCCTAGGCTTTTAATTACAGGTTTTAGAGCACTTTTATCTACTTTAATCACGAGTCCTTTAGTTCTAATGTAACGAATAGGTATTCTCACAACACGCCCTCTGTGAGGCGAGTCTCTAATATCAAGCACAGGGACTCTAGAGCTTGTAGTAGACCTATAGTGTCCCGCTCTATAAGCTATCGTCGCCTGAAGCACCTCTAAATTCTCACAAAACATTATTTTTGCTATTCCTGGAAAAGATCCTGTAGTAAAGTCTATCTTAGTGCACTCGTTTTCGTGATAAGCAAAAGCAGTTATTGTTATAGGCTTAGTTATTGATTCACTAGGCATTAATGATAGCAAGTAAACGTAAGCTCTGCGCCTTATCAACGGTAAATATTCTACTTCTCTGCCAGCTAAATAGAACCTTAAGTTAGCTAAAGGCCTTGAGTAATCTATTATTTTAATCTTATCAGGTGTAGTGCCGCCATAGTTTTCAATGGATAATGTAAGAGGTATGCCCCATTGAGTAGAAAGACGGTGTTCTCCTGGAAGATTTCTTTGAGTGATGCACCACACCACTGAAGGTACAAGAGGACTGCCACAATATGGGCACTTTAGAGATTTTAGTAGTTTTCCATTACTCAGCAGATTAAATACTCTTCCGCATTTCGCGCATCTAGCATAGCTTAAATCAGAATACATTGTCTTAATACTTGCAATTACTCTTGTAGGCACAATTAGTTGCGGACGAATACCAGTGTTTTCACCACGCAACGCTCCACTTATAGCTCTAGCATCATCAGACGGCAAAAGTCCCTGAATACCTGCATTTTCTATTTCCTCGGCAAGTCTTTCAATAAGCTCTCTTCTAGGAGAAGCATGACTCATAGCATCACCTCTCTTCTGGTATGTATAGAGTGTCTCCCTCGTAGCTATCAATTGAGTAAAAAGCTCCCTTGTAACTAATAACTTGGCCTGGAAGAGAATGCCTAAAGGCGTACATCATGTTTCTAGATCTTTCTACACCTAGAGGATTGAAGCTGTAGACTACTTCGGGCTCGATAGTTCTGAGACTACGAAGTTGTCTTAAAGTAGGCTTTAGTCCCTCTTTAATAGCTCTTCCTAGTTTTCCGTAAACATTAAGCCTTTCCTTAATGTCTTTTATTAAGTTCTTAGCTTCATTTATTGCAATATTCAGTATGGAGCTTTTTGTAATCATTAGTGCTTTAGGAACATAGCTTGCAAGACTTCGCTCAATACCATCAAGTATGCTTAGTATTTCGCGTGAATATCTTCCTCCTTCACTCAGTATTGACAGTTCAAGTAATCTATCCATGTCCTGTGTTGCCGAAATTAAGTCTAAGACTATTCTTTGTCCAGCTCTTCTTACGGCCTCAATATTTTCTCTATTTATACGATATGCTTCAGACCTCATATGAATGTCTCTTAGTCTTCCATCAGATAGAAGACGCCAATTTCTGTAGTAAAAGTGGTCTATAGGCTTATCTGGCATGAATATGTTAAAGATTATGCTGTGGTGTCTTCTTCCTATTCTTCCTATTCTTTGCGTGTAATCTGAAATATAGAACGGCATGCCATATATTATGCCAAAATCTACTCTATCGAAGTCTACTCCTACTTCAAGCCCGCTTGTAGCTACTATTATATTTATGTCGCCTCTGCTAAACATATCTTCAACTATAGCTCTATCCCGCCCCCAATCAGTAGTATGTCCATTGCTCTCAACGCCTGGAACATAATTTCTTATATAGCTCAGTAGCTCATTGGCTTCTGATATTCTGTTAACAAATACTAGGGTTGCAGGAAGTCTATTGTAAAGGATGTTCTTTAATCTCTGAAGCTCTAAATTATACTTCTTCTTATAATCTTTGTGAAGAGCATGCGCCTCAGCATATATTGTCTCAATTATTCTTGAAGTAGTTGCTTCCGGAGAGTACTGCTTAGGCATTACAAAAACATGAACTCTTAGAGTCGGCTCTTCTTTTTCTATAAGTCTTGCCGGAATAATAGCTATTTTGTCAGACGCTGTTAATTCTTCAGCTCTATTCTTAGGGTTATTAAGAGTAGCACTTGATACAAAGTATATTGGACGCCAATTTTCATTTAGCGCATGTAATGTCCTCAAAACTTGCTCTATTCTTGTAAGTACATGAGCTACTTGAGCACCAAATGCTCCGCGCAAAAGATGAGCTTCATCTACCACGATTATTCTCGGATACTCTGGTTCAATGCGATAAAAGCCTGTATGATTGCATACCTTACATTTCCTAGGCTTGCTTCTTTTGTCATAAACTTTGCCACATAGTTCACAGACATACGCTGGTTTTCCAAGTATTGTTAGTGCAGCGGGATCCTCACGTGCGCCTAGCATTAAGCGAGTATTAATAATATCAGGATTTGCTATAAGTATATCAGGCGGATAGGAGTATATTGCTTCTCTAGAAGCCTTAACCATATTTTGCAGAAGAATATGCTCAGAAGAATGCGGTATATTAATCCTGCAAGAACCATTACTACACTTGATAGTCTCTAGATACACATTTGTTTTCTTCTGTTGCCACGATATTACTAAGCGGCTTCCGCAAAGTGGGCACTTAAGGCGAAGCTCTACTTCTTTAGGCGTTGTATTTTCTTTGACTTCTCTTCTCGGAGTATGTCCATGAAGCATTCCCATTGTTAAAATAGGAGCTTTTTTCTCTAGCAATTGCATATTTATGTGCCATAGCAAACTAAAGATAATGCTGGCCTGGTCGTTTTGAAGTGCTGTTGTTGGATAGAATAAAAGAGCTTTTACTCCAGGTTTAGCTTTTTCCTTTAATAGGAGCTTTAGGTAAACTACGTAGATCAATACAGGTAAAAGAAAAGCTAAAGTTTTTCCGCCTGCTGTTCTTGCCTGAAGGACAAAAACTTTATGTTCATCAGCAATTAACGACTTTAAGCCATTAACTAAACTTTCTTCTTGAAAGCTGTACAATTTCCTAATTTTAGGTCTGCCTCTCTCATCTTTAAACGTATTTAAAAGTGCCTGCATTACAATGCGTCCTGCTTCTTCCAAAGCTCTTTCATCAACATGCACCCCTTTTGACTTAGCATAAATTCTAGCTTCCTTTATAGCGCACCTAAAAGATTCTGTAAGAGTATTTGCGGATTCTTCAACAGGATATATTTTCTCAACAGCTATGTGCCAGTCTCTTAGAATTAAGGCATTTTTATAATCAGGCACACTTACTGCAAGAGCGCCTATTGGAGTTAAATCATGCAGACCTGCGTACACAGTAGCTCCTTCTTGTCTTTCCCAGCCCCAAGCATGCACAGCATTATTCCACGAAAACTTGCTTTCTACCTCAAGTAAGTGACATACACTCCATCTATCTCGGCGGTCTTCAATAAACATATAAGTGGGAAACTTCAATTGTGTTCCCTGAAGAGAAATTATTGTCTTTTTTGTTCTGTTTATTAAGACAGGGGCAATATACCTTAAAATAATGGATACTTCGGCACCACTATTCTTCCTCTGTATCGAAGCCTCAATTAAAAAATTCTGGGTAGCATAAAATTCTTTAGAAGAAGCATATTCGCGCGTTCTAAGACGAGGATAAAAGAAAAACTCCTTACCCTCAGCAATTTCCTCTTTAGTTGAGAGAGCCTCTTCTAGTTTGCTGTCACAAAGGGCATATGTTTCAGCTCCTGGATAAAGAAATCTAGAAATTATTTTTAATGCTTCCTCTACTATTTCTCTTCGTCCAACGCCTACTACGAGCTTGCCTTGAGCTAAAGGTAGCTTTTTCTCACCAGAATCATATACAACTTTACCGTCTTCTTCTATTACTTTAATTCTGAAGCCGGCTCTATTGAAGCCTTCAAGCCAGAATTCTACTAAAACATTTCTAAATTCAGTAGGGGGCGCGGTTCTTATATAAAAGCTTGTAAACAAGAACACTTTAGACTGACTGCTGTATTTTTTAAATACTGCTCTAATACCGTGAGTAGCATGACCTCTTATCTTAGTTGGATCAAGAACGTCGCTGAGAACTTCCCCTGTTAGAGCTTCTTCCTCTTCTTCAACAAAGGTGGATGCTTCAGACAAATATTGTATTAGCGAAGCTATAGAATACTCAGGAGATAGTATAGAAATATGAGGAACTTCAGTATGGTAGCGGGTCTTTAAGTACTCTACTATATGTCTAGCTATTTCTAAGTAAACTTTGCTATTCACTGGACGCAAAACATATTCACCGAGTAGTATAACGTTAGAAAAATCTATATACTTTTCGAACAAAGACAAAATCAGACTCTCTTATATTC
>QMRV01000178.1 GCA_003649445.1 Thermoprotei archaeon
CAATTAAAACAAAATTCTCCTCCCTTATAGCTCTCCACAACTACTTCTTTCAGAGCGATAGGAGTGGGCTAGAGGGCGGCGATGAATCTTGATGTTAATTTAGGTATCTATGCAGGGCTTGAGTTCTTACTTTAGAAGACGATGAGTGACTTGAGTATAGGCTACCAAAGGAGTTTAAGGTGAATGGTAGAGTGCTCGGTTCATAGATTAATAGCACAGTAATTGTTGTCGTAGAGGAAAGCTTAATGGGAGTACCATACAGATTCCTATATTGGTGGAACAAAAAGAAAACAATTATAAGCTAAATATGGTCTGTGTAGTAGATCCAATATACGCTGAGCAGAATCCTGAGTGTAGGCTAATAGATTTTAGGGGAACTCCTCATCCAAGGGCCCTGTGTCCTAACAATCCTGAAGTAAGGAAGTATCTTAGGGGACTAGCTACAAATATTGCCTACGAATATGAAGTAGATGAAGTCGAATTAGATTACATCAGGTTTAAGCGTAGCCGTGAAGGCTTTTTACATCCAATTCACCTGTTAATAGGGCGCTACTGCTACTGTGTTTCTGCAGAGAGAAAGCCGTAAAAGAGGTTTGAACCGGAGAACATTTGAGAAGCTTTTGTCAGATACCGAAACTCTAGAAAACATATTGTCTTTTTCTTCTCGTCCTTATTCCATAATAGCGCAAAAGTTCGAGTAATTCATATACTTCGGGATAATTTCCCTCGACTATAACCTGCCCGTCTAAAATAAATACCGGTAAGTCTTCTGCATCAACATAAATATACTCTACAAGCCTCCGTCCTCCGTACATCTCCTTAATATACTCTAAATATTCTTTAAATGTACTATAATTTACAGTAACTACCTTAACCTCTGCTTTTACCATATACTTAAGTCTACGGTACTTTTCTTCGAGCTCCGGATCGACATCGTAAGGCAGAATTATCTCGAGTACATGCACATATTAAATACTGCTGTCTACTTTATCAAGATATTGCGCTAAAAATAAGTAAGCCTCCTGACATTACTTAGCCGATGAAAGATATAATAGTGTTCGTAGGTCCCGCTGGTAGCGGAAAATCTACACTAACTGCATGTTTCGGCTCATGGTTGACGAAGATCATGGATTTCCCTGTAAGCTATGTAAACTTAGATCCTGGCTGCGAGTATTTACCTTACACTCCTGACTTTGATGTGAGAGAATTAATTTCAATAAACAAGATAATGAAAGAAGAAAAGTTAGGACCTAATGGAGCCTACCTGAGAAGCATGGACATAATGTATGAGAGAAGAGAAGAGATAATACGACGTATAGAAAAACTTGAAAGCCTTTTTATTTTAATAGACACTCCAGGTCAAATGGAGCTATTCGTCTTTAAGGATGCTGGTCCAGCTCTACTAGACTTGCTTAAGAACATAGGTAGAGTAGTCACAGTCGTAGTCTTCGATCCTACTCTAGTAAAAAGCGCATCAGGATACGCTATATTAAACCTCTTAGGTCTAGTAGTTCAATTACGCTTAAAGACAGAAAGCGTATTCGTCATTAATAAATCTGATCTGCTTTCGAGAGAATTTGTCTTCGATATAGAAAACATAGAACAAGAACTTTCAAAAGAAGAAGTAGGACTTATGGCAGACTTAGCGGCTTCCTGTGCAGAGCTCGTAAAAAGGCTTAGTAGAGCATCTCGCATAGTAGCTGTCTCGGCTAAAGAAGGCGAGGGAATGGATCAGCTATACGATCTACTACATGAAATATGGTGTACTTGCGGCGACTTAACGTGATATTTCTAACTGTCTTTCAATAACTCTTCCTTCAGGCTCTAGCTCATAGAAAATCTGTGCAGTAAACCTATATATTTTAGTATCAGGGTCAAGCCAGGCATCTGGAGGAAGCCCTGCTTTCATACACGCATAGTTAAGGAACGTTTCAACATCCCACTCGTATTCTACAGGAACTTGCGGTAAGAGAAGTCCTTTGAATATACCTTTCTCTACTAGAAGTCCATCTCTGCCTATTTTTATTACTTTGAGGTATTCAAGAGGTTTTTCTACTTTAATAAGCTCTAGTGGCGAAAGTACACTTACTTCAAATACTACTCTACTTAATTCATTCAAAGTTAGCGGCGGGAATCTAGGATCTTCCGACGCAGCAACAGCAGCCTGTATTGTAGCCTCTACAAGGGGGTATACTGGTTCCGGAAAGCCTATGCATCCTCTCAACTTACGCTGCCAGACACCCTTTTCATCTATTTCTATTTTTTCAATAGTTACAAACACTCCTCTTTTTTCTTTCAGTCTCTCTGAGACATCGTCTGGAGGGGGTATTATCATACCTTTGTCTAAATACTCCTTTACAGCTTTTCTCGCAAGCTTTACTAAAAATGCCCCCTCCTCTAGAGTTAAGTACTTCATTTGTTCACCTCGGTTAATTTTTCTCTAATACTCTTTAAAATCTTATTCATTGAATTGTAATGAGACCCTGTCCAGTAGGCGCTTCCGCAATTAGGACAAAGCCATATAGTAGACTGCAGACGGGAGACTGAAGGTGGCACTCTTTCTATTGTTTCTATAGAGGGCACAGGTACTAGCCTAGAATTACATTTAGGACATCGAGTATAATTCAAGTTAATGTATAGCTCTAAGCCTGTCTCCCTCGCTATCTGAAGTAGCTTTTCTTCGAGATTTTCACCTCTCAGAAGTATGCATTTTAAGCCCATTTTCTTAGCCTTAGTAGAGAGCTCCTTATCTTTAGTCACAATAACTCTTTTTTCGCTAGCAGCAATTTTGAGTACTGCAGCATCATCTATAGACTGAAAGTAGAAAGTATCGTATCCCAGAACTCTCAGCCACTTTGCGACATCCCCTAGCATTGCATCTACTATGAACTTTACACGCTGCCAAGATATCTTCGACATATCTCTCTTACTATATCTCTCTCGCTTATCACATAAACATCATTTTCGTGTCTAACTACGGGAGAAAAGCGGCACTCTTGACAATTAAGAAATGTCACTTCTTCTAACTTCTTGTAAATAGATGAACACGTATAATGGAGAGCTTCTTCAGGATTCTCGGCTATTATATTTAATATATCAAAGCAGTCGACTACTCCGAGGATATTCCCCCGCCTATGTACTAAAAAGCAAGTCAGCTCGTATTTTACGGCTCTCTTTAAGACTCCCCTTAATGTTGTATTTGTTGCTATCAGCGACTCGCTTTTCTTAAATATTTTAGGAGATACTATGTCTTTCAACAATCCTATAGTTTTATATATAAAAATGAGGGGGCTAGTAGAAGACACTAAAGTTCCTCCTCTTCTCGAAAAAATACATACCTCGCTCAAAGACTTATTCTTCCAATGTCTGAGCAAGTCTGCTACAGAAGAGTTTTCTCTCATTTTTTCTATATTGCGTTTAGTATAGTTTATAGTTTTTGAATCAAGAGACTCCAGTGGATCGAATAGTATTATTCTCATTATTTCAAAAATATTTATACTCCCGAGGACTCTATTTTCTGAGCCAACTACTACAGCATGATCTATTTTCTCTTTAACTATTTTCTTGACAAGATCCCTTAATTTTCTCTCAGGCTCTGTTGTAGGAGGAGGTTTAAGTGAAACTTTTTCTATTCCCCACTCCAGAAACTGCACAAAAAGGGAACTGCACATAGTCTTTATAAGTTTTATTGATTAGTGGGTTCTGTGATAGTCTTTACTCTAAAGAGCCTTGTATACTCCTTTTCTTACTTCTACTACCTTTCCTTCTCGAATAAGTCTCGTCAGCTGAGCTTTAATTATGCTTATTCTCTGCTCACCTATCCTTTCCGCTATTTCCTCTAATGAAAACTCTTCGTTCTTTTCTACTTGAAGTAGCTCAAGTATTTTCTTCTTAACTCCCTGAACCACAAAAAGAATCCGCGCCGATCCAGTTAACTTTTACTTTCACTATAGCAAAGAATACTTTCAGTCACCTCTAAGACATTTATAAATATCCCACTGCAGACGACATTTACTTAGGAAATATGACTGAACACGAAATTACTGAAATAAGAGGAGTGGGGAAAGCTACCGCACAGAAACTTAAAGAGGCGGGGTTTACTACAGTAGAGTCTATAGCAGTAACTCCAGCGAGAGTACTCGCAGAAGTACTCGGTATAAGCGAAGACAGGGCTGCAAAAATAGCACAAGCCGCCAGAGAGCTTCTTGGTATTAGGTTTATTACTGCTGAAGAGTACTGGAGTAAGAGGCAGAAGGTTCAATACATTTCAACAGGATGTAAAGCACTAGACGAACTCCTCGGAGGAGGAATAGAAACACAAGC
>QMRV01000179.1 GCA_003649445.1 Thermoprotei archaeon
AAAATAGTTTACATGAAACCTCCCATAGCTATGGCTTCTTTAATTTCAGGGAAAATAGATGCTGCAGCATTACCTGAACATTATGCTTCATTGGTTATTAGCAAGGGTTTTAAACTGCTAGTTAGAAGCCAGGATCTTTGGGATAAATGGCCTGGCAGCTTCTTAGCTGTTAGAGAAGAATTGTTAAAGAAAAACCCTGAGCTTGTTAAGAAACTAATTAAGGTTACTATTAGAGCCACAGCGTTCATAAATGAAAACATAAGCGAAGCCGCTAAAATAGTTTCTTCTAAACTTAAGATACCCTATGAAGTGTGTTTAAAGTCCATGGAAAACCTAGAGTACTCTAATACCATAGATGTTTTAGAGGTACAAATATACCTGGACCTGATGTACAAGTACGGTTGCATAGACAAAAGAATAAACGCTAACGAAATTTTAGATTTAACCATACTAAACGAAGTTACTTCTAAAAACGAATAAAACTTCCTCCTAGGTGAAAAACAATGTTTATTAGCGGACATGGTTCTGTAAAGGTTTTAGAAAGAACAGTCTCATATATTTTGATAATATTAGCGGTATGTTTATGGGAGCTTATGTCTAGGTCTGGAATAGTGTCCATAGCTCTTTTTCCACCACCTTCAACGGTTTTCTTTAAGTTGTACTTAATGGTTGCTTCTGGTGTTTTGTTGCAGGAATATTTTACCACCCTATACCGTGTCTTAGTAGGTTTTCTTTCAGGCGCAATATTGGGCATGGTGTTTGGTGTTTTAATTGCTTATTCACGTATTGCATTAAGAATTCTTTATCCTATAATAGCTATGTTTTCAGTAATGCCTACTTTGGCTTTAGTGCCTCTATTAATAATCTGGATTGGGTTAAATGATATGTTAGCTATAACAGCTGTGTTTCTATGCTCATTTATACCCTTAGCTTATAATACTGTTTCAGGTGTTAGACATATAGACCCTGAAGTTGTTGATGCCGCCAAAACCCTTGGAGCATCAAGACTGGAACTTTTAGCTAAAATACTACTTCCACAGGCTCTTCCATCAATATTTTCTGCTTTAAAACTTGAAGCAGCTATGGCATGGAAAACGTGTTTTGTAACAGAGTTTATAGCTTTAAGCTCAGGTTTAGGAAGACTAATGATAGAAGCATTAAATACTCTCAGCGTTGACGAAATGATAGCACTGCTTCTCATCTTGGCTTTATCATCATATGGTTTTGTTAGGTTTTTTGAAGAACTTGAAAAAAGCTTCTTAGCAAAATGGGGGTATAGGGTGTAGAATCTATGACAGAGATAGAGATAGTTGGCGTTAGAAATTACGCTCTTAAGAACGTTAATTTGAGGTTTAAAGATAAAGAGTTCAGTATAGTTTTAGGGCCAAGTGGTGCAGGTAAAACAACACTGCTTAAAGTAATTGCCGGAGTTGTAAAATATAAAGGCCATGTGTATTTTAACGGTAAATGCATTGACAATGTGTTTCCAGGAGAACGTAAAGTTGGCTATGTTCCCCAAAGCCTTGCACTTTTCAATCACATGACCGTATGGGATAATGTGGCTTTCGGACTTAAAGTAAGGGGAATAAGTGAGAAAATAGTGTATGAAAAAGTAAGCTACATGCTTAAGCTAATGGACATTTATCACTTACGTAATAAGTATCCTTTAAAATTAAGTGGTGGTGAACGTCAGAGAGTTGCTATAGCAAGAGCATTAGCTCTAGAACCTAAAATACTTTTACTTGATGAACCATTTTCTAACTTACATGTTAGCTTAAAACTAGAGTTACTTTCTAAAATTATTAGTATAAGTAAAGAAAAGGGACTTAACGTAATAATTGCTACCCATAACTTAGATTACACCGAAATGCTTAATGAAAGAACAGTAGTACTGAATGGTGGAAAAGTAGTTTATGACGGTATGTTTAAAGATCTTCTATTAAGAAAGGAAATTTTAGACATACTCCCTATAGTCTCACTACATGTAGACAGTATAGAACCTTTAGCTAATGGATTATCTTTAGCTAAAGTAGGCAACCTTAAAATAATAGTTCCTTGGGAAAGGGAAGATAATAATGTAAGGGCGATTATAATACCTTCAGATAAAATAGTTCTGTCTAATATTCCACAAAGAGTACAAGCAAATACGAATCCTGCTCTAGTAAGAGATATGCACATGGTAAATAGCTGGGTAAATTTATCATTAGAAATTAAAGACGTATATTTGGAAATAAAGATTCCATATAGTAGTATTAAAGATCTTAAGAATATTAAGAAGGGAGCAATAGTTTACATTAAATTCCCTATAAGGCATATTAGGGTAATATAGTTTATATGCTAAAGTAGCCGGGAATATGTCTTTTTACTTTTTCTTAAGCTTCTTAATGATTTTCTCAAACTCCGTTGTCTTACTTGGTTTTTCAGGCAGTAACCCCTTAGGTTTAAACATTAATATCAATATTAGGACTATTCCGAAAAATATGTAGCTTAAATAGTTAACGTCAAATGGAGCTACTATGTAATGTTTATACTGCATTATAAGCCTTTCAGTTGAAACGTAAATGAAAGAACCTAGCGCGGCACCTATGTTATTCCCTACTCCACCTATAATTATCATAACCCATATCATGAATGTTCTTAATGGCATAAAATCGTCTGCATGAACGGATCTCACATAAAGAGCATAGAGTACACCGGCAATGCCAGCGATGGCTGAGCCTAAAACTAAAATTTTCATTCTAACTTTTACTATGTCTTTACCGTAAGATTCAGCTGCTATCTCATTATCTCTAATAGCCCTAATGAGCCTGCCTAAGGGTGATCTAGCAAGTTTCTCAACAAAAAACCATATGGATAAAGCAATACCTAACATTATTAATACTTGAACAAATTCCTTAATATTTGCAGGAATCCATGCTAAAACATCAGGTACGGAAACACCTAAAGTACCGCAAATCAGTGGATCATAGTTTCTGGCAACAATTCTCAATAGTTCACCGGAAGCTAAAAGAGTTATCCCTAAGTACGTTTCTTTAAGTCTTATAGCGGGATATGAAGCTACGTAACCTAATAATCCTCCCACAATACATCCGGCTAGCAATATTGTAACAAATATTAATATTGAAAGTAGCGGGTTTTCTGCAAGGTACTTAGTTACTTCTGAAGCATAAAGAACATTAAAACTGCAGTAATTTTCAGATGATAAACCTATAATAATTAATAGAAGTCTTGTAATCACTGCACCGGCTATGAAAGCTCCTCCTGCGAAGAACAATACTTTTCCGAAATTAGGGATTCCAGTGTAGCCGTACTCTAAATTAAGGCTTATAGATAACATAAGGTATATTGAAAAGAAAGCTGTAAGATCTATCATGAAACGTATTGGATCAGCAATACCTATCATTGCTTTTTAGACCTCTTAATAGTTTTTAGCAGTTTAGATATTTTTTCAAGTTTTATTTTTGAAGCCAAACCTTCAGGTACAATAAGCAAAGTAATTATTAGAATCATAAAGGATATAGCTGGCCTGAAAGCTGTTGAGATATTAAATGGCGGTTTAGACAAGAAATATATCCCTATGATTTCTGCGAAACCAACAGCATACCCGCCAAGCATTGCACCGTATATGCTTAAAAATCCTCCTAAAATTGATGACGCAAAGGTTCTTAATAGCATAAACCATCCAACTTCAGGTCCCGCCGTTATTCTGAAAGGTAGGAAAGCTCCTGCTATTCCTGCGAGACCGCCAGCTAGAAACCATGATATAGCATATACTTTGTTTACATCAACACCTAAAACTTCAGCTAAATTTGGATTCTCAATAGCAGCTCTCATTGCTATACCAAATTTCGTTTTTGTTAGGAGAATGTAGAATGAAAATATCAAGAATACAGATAGTGCTGACGAAATAATAAATAAATAAGGAAGCGTTAACGTGCCTAAAGTTATCGTATAGTCTCTAAATAAAAATCCTCTAGAGATAACCTTGTAGGCTTCTGAAAGTATATCTGCATAGACGTGTAGCGATGATCTTAAGATAACTTCTAAGGCTATTGATGCTATCATTAAACCTATGATCCTTGTACCTCTATCAGCTAATGGCTTAAAGATAAATAAATAGGATGATAAAGCTATTGTACCTGATATTAGGAATGCGAGTGGAATACTAAGGTAAGGGCTAATTTTAAAACAAGTGTATATAAAATATGCAACATATGCTCCTATGGTTGCTAAATCCCCGTGAGCAAAGTTAGGTATTCTTAAGGTAATATAGGTTAAAGTGAGACCTACAGCTAGTAGCACTAGCAGGTTCCCAAA
>QMRV01000180.1 GCA_003649445.1 Thermoprotei archaeon
GTGAATATTCCTATTCCTAGGCCTCTTTACGAGAGGCTTGCGAAGGCTTTAGAGGGCTCTGGGTACAGGAGTCCCACAGAGTACATTATTTTCCTTATAAGGAAGAATTTGCCCGACCTGGAGTCAGAGGATGTTAAGAGGAGGCTTAGGGCGCTAGGTTATATTCCATGAAATATCACTGATATATACGTGATAATTAACTGTGTTCTCTAGGAAAGCTTATATAGTTAAGATTCTTAGGGAAATCAATGTCTGAGGAGAAAGTAGCTATCTATATTCCTAAGAGCCTCTACGAGAAAGTTAAGAAGCAAGTAGAGGAGTCTGGGGGAGAGTTCAAGAGTGTTGAAGAGTACATAGTATTTGTTCTAGAGGAGCTAGTGAAGGAGGAAGAGGAGGAAGCAGTCTATTCTCCTGAGGAAGAAGAGGAAATTAAGAAGAGGCTCAGGGCTCTCGGCTACCTTTAGGTGTCTTAAATGAAGGTTTTTGTTTTAGGTATAGATAGCGCTGAACCTGAGCTAGTTTTCGGCAAGTGGTTTAACGAGCTTCCTACTATCAAGCAGCTAGCTGAAGATGGTGCATGGGGTAAAATAGCTAGCACAGTGCCTCCGATAACTTGTCCGGCATGGGTTTCAGGTTTATCAGGCTTTAATCCCGGCTATTTCGGTCTCTACGATTTGAGATACAGGAAGAAAGGTAGCTATACTGACTTTGGTATAGTGAATTCGCGCATGGTTACTAAGCCTAGAGTATGGGATATTTTAAGTGAGCGCAGAAAGAAGTGCGGCGTAGTATTTGTTCCTGTAACTTATCCGCCTAGCAAAGTTAACGGCTTTATGGTCTCAAGCTTTCTTACTCCTACAACTAAAAGCCCTTTTACTTACCCTAAGAGCCTTAAGGAAGAGATCTTTAAGGTTATTGGAGGCGAAGACAAGTACATTATAGATGTGTACGACTATAGAAGAAAAGACCCAAAGCAGCTTCTAGAAGAGCTTAAAGCTAAAACAGAGCACGACTTCAAGATAATAAGGTATCTGCTGAAGAAGCCGTGGGACTTCTTTATGGCTGTAATAATGTCTATTGACAGAGCTCAGCATACTCTATGGAAGTTCTTTGACGAAGAACATCCGCGGTTTATTGAAGACCTTGAGCTCAAAGACGGTCTCCTCGAGCTACATAAGCAAATAGACGAGGAGTTAGCTAAGACACTTGAACTTCTACCTAAAGACACAGCTATAGTAATTGTATCTGACCACGGCGCTAAGAGAATGTATTACAGAATAAATGTTAACGAAGTCTTAGTCAATGAAGGTTTCCTCAAGCTTAAAGAAAAGCCGAAGAAAGTAATTAGTTTGAGAGAAGCCGATGAAAAGGGGCTTATTGACTGGGAGAAAACACAGGCTTTTGCTCTAGGAGCCTATATTGCACAAGTCTTCATTAATGTTGAGGGAAGAGAGCCTAAAGGTGTAGTTAAGCCTGGAGAAGAATACGAGAGAGTGCGAGAAGAAGTAGCCGATGTACTGAAGAAAGTTAAGGGGCCTAATGGACAGCCGCTAAACAATATCGTGTACATGAAGGAAGATGTCTATGAGGGAGATAAACTTGATGTAATGCCTGATATCACTGTTTACTTTGATAACCTGCACTATGGCGCTAATGAAGCTCTAGGACACGGCTCAATTTATAGCCTCGAGACAGCCAAAGGGCCCGACGATAGTAATCACGGAGAATACGGAATGCTTGTAGTGTGTGATCCTGAGGGAAGATATAGAGGTAGACTAGAAGGTCTAAAAATGGAGGATCTTGCAGGCATAATACTGAAGCTTGCCAGTAGCTAGCTTCTTACTTTTTCTCTAATCCGCTTTTACTGTACGTTTAGTACATATTTTTAAATAGCGAATACGTGTTTAAGTAAAGGGTCTACATGAGTGCTTCAGTGCTTGCAGCGCTGTCAGGTCTAACAGCAGTTACCGTAGTACTTTCCCGTAGAGCAAGATCTATTAAAATCGTTTTGAGCAAAAGAGGAGTACTTTCTCTAGGGCTTTCTTGTCTGGGAGTATTTTTTATTGCGGCGCTATTTGCTGAATACCTTAAGCTAATGTACTTAGTTTTCGCAGTAGGTTTTTCAGTAGTCCTCCTTATGGGAGTATGTAGAAGTAGTGTATCAGGTAGTATTGCCTTGAGTTTTAGTATAGGCTACTTGCTTTGCTGTATTTTCTACTTGGTGTTTATTCATACTGGTTTTTCTTTGAGATTATCTATATTAACGTTAAGTATGGTCTTTGCTATTGTAGTAGTTTTATTTATTGTCAGAATATTTAGTAGGAAAGAGTTCGCTACAAAAATTAATGTCGAGGATTTTCTCCTAGTAGCTTTTTTAGCCATAGCAGTATATATTATCTTTACGCTGTATCCTCGTGTAGTTTTAGTAAAGTATTTTCCCGCACGCAAGTACTGGGGTCTTACGGCAAGCTTTATTCGCTCTGGCTCAGTGCCTCTCGGCTTCACTTTATACTACTTATTTAGAGAGCTTGCGTTTTTCTCTTCTAGTGACTTATTGACTATGGAGACTAGTTTAGTTATTATTTCTTTGTCAAGTATATTTGCTATATACTTTTTGTCGAAGAAGATTATGGGCAGCAAGGCGGCTTTTTCCGTTTTTCTTTTTGCTTTATCGTCTGGGCTAGGCTGGATTTATGTTTTGAAGGAGTATGGTTTATCTGAGCTAACTAAAGGAACTATTTTGTCTTCATTTGAAGTAACTTTAATGGATATTGGTCAGGGAGTAAGTACTTTTACTTGGATTTGCTTTACTCCTATTTCAGTTGGATTACTTTTAGCTTGTTGTGCACTAGCATTGATTATTTTTAGTGAAAATACTAAGGAAAATGTTGTTGGCGCGCTGTGTTATTTAGGTCTGTTTTTCACGTGTATTGATGTAGCCTTAGCTCTTTCGCTTTTCTTTGGGCTATTTGCTTTAACAGGTTTTTATCGCAGAAAAGCTATGCTAAGTACTGTCATCGTTGAGCTTCTTGTTTTAACTACCTTTATTTTATACGAGGTATCTGCGGCAGTAGTAGTAGGTATTATTGTAGCTAGTTTGCTGCTTAAAAGTCTACGGCTTGTAGTTCGAGATAGTAAAGGGAGACGTGTAGAGTGCTTTTTCTCACTTTTTCTTGCAGCTACTCTTTGCGCTTCTTTAGTGAGTTTTTATGAGTGGATTTATAGAGGAGGAACATGGCCTACTGAAAGCTATTTAGCGGGAGAAGTAGTGCCTGTAAGCTACTACTTAGTTGTAATGGGGATTCTGTTTTTCTTAGGTGTTTTAACATTTTCTTTAAAGGAGTTTGGTTTTATTCAGTTAGAGGATTCTGTTTACTCTGTTTTAGTCTGCTTAGCCTTCTCATCTATCGTTGTAGGTAAAGTTTTTGCTGGAGTAAATTCTTTCATGGACTGTACTTTTCTTTCAGAGAGAAGAGTCTTGGAGCTAGCTTTTCTCGCTTTTGCCCTGTCTTCTACTTATCTACTGTATAGTGCTAAGAGGACTCTTAGAGTGCTATTTAGGAGAAAAGGAGAAGTGGCTGCGGCTATACTAGTTTTCTCTATTACTATGGCTAGTCTTTATTCTACAGTTTTTACTGTAAGGTTCTGGAGAACATTAAGTAAGCTAGACGACTGTGTTCTGAAAGTAGAGGATATCGGCGGGCTACATAACTTGACAGCTCTACTGGACGACTTGAAGACAAGTAGAGTACTAGTCTTTTCTCAGAATAGCTGCTATCTAGTAGAGTCTATTGCAGAGCCCTACGACTATACTTTAGTTCCTTGGAGCTTTGCGCGCTGCGTGTATTTTCCTGAGTTCAGCTATACTATGTCTTGCTGGAAAGGAAAATACTTAGTCCTGAGTAAAAGCGACTACAATTTTATTTGCAGAAAATACAAGTGGAGCTATCTTTACCAGTGTGTTTCTAGTGAAGATAATCTTGTTTTTGAAGATTCGGCTTGGAGAGTATACTTGCTTAAAGCGTACACTTTGCCTTCGCTTTCTTCGAGAACAGCTGTAGTTTTTTGGCCTTCAGTAGGTCTCCGGAGAGTATCTTTTGTACTGGAAGTTTTTTCTAAAGAGGAAATCAACTATACGCTAGTACTGCCAGATGATTTCCTTACAATCGATAGCGCTGACACTGTTATTTTACTAAATGATCCCGCTGACCTATCTTTTTCAATAAGTGGTAAGAGCTTAGTAATTGTAATTAATTTAAAGGGATATGGTTTCTTCGCCAATAACTACGGTTGTCTTTTAGCTGAGA
>QMRV01000181.1 GCA_003649445.1 Thermoprotei archaeon
GAGCTCTGGGTAAACCCTATATTAAAGAGTAGGTTCTACGGGTTCCCCTCTTTATATGTTTGTGTATGTTTTTGGTCATCGGTCATCCTTTTCCCCCACGGTCGCTCGGGCTTCATTGGTCATTGCGGGGGCGTTCACCGCCAACCCCAGGCGGCGGCACATCTAGGTGTAAAGCAGAAACCAGCAAGAATATAAACATAACACAACATAAAAAATATAAAAACACATACAATCATATAAACTTTGCTACGGCTTAACAATAACTTTTACCTGGTCTCTTCTCAACGATTTCTCAAATGCCTCCCTAACTTCTCTTAGAGAAAATATTGAAGTAATTAATTCATCAACTTTAACTATTTTCCTTTCAAGAAGCTTAATTGCTGGAGGGAATGGGCCGCACCTTGAACTTACAATTTTCACTTCTTTTACAACCATTTCGGTGTAGTTAAACGATACTGGAGCTCCATGAGTACTTTTCGCCGCAATAACGCCTCTAGGTCTTACAAGTTTCAAAGCTAATGGTAACCCTGAAGGGTTACCTGTAACTTCAACTACATAGTCGTATCCTTGGCCTTCAGGGGTTATTTCCTTTCTAAGCTCCATAGCCTCATCGAATGTTACAACATAGTCTGCTCCAAGTTTTCTAGCAAACTTAGCTTTAGGAGAATCTTTACGTACAACGACAACTATGTTCAGTGGCGAATACTGTTTAAGAACCTGTAAGCTAAGTAGTCCTATGTTTCCTGAACCTAGTATGGCAATATTTGACCCTGGTGCTGGGGGTTCTAGTTTAACCATTTCTATAACAGCTGCCAATGGTTCCGTGAAAACAGCTGTTTCCGGCTTCATTTTGACCTCATGTATGTTACGATAAGGTGTTAAAACATATTCTGCCATACCACCGTCAACCGTTATACCTATGGTCTCCCTATATGGGCAGTGAGTATATAGGCTATGGGTGCAGAACCAGCATTTACCGCATGTAATATTTATTTCGGTAACTACCCTCTTACCTACGATGTTTTCCGGAACATTGCCACCTACTTCAATAACTTTTCCGCAAATTTCATGGCCTGGAATTAGAGGCATTTTGAAAAGCTTATAAGAGCCTTTATAGAATGCCTTATCTGTGCCGCATATTCCTACAGCTTCAACCTTAATTTTAACCCAATCTTTTTTAACCTTAGGTTCCTCAACTTCTTCTAATCTTAAATCGTAGGGTTTATAGAGTCTTGCAGCTAACATTAAAACTCTCCTTCATTTCAGAGAAATTGTCAAGTAGTAAATTAAGATATTCTATATGAGTGTTTAAGCTAAGAAAATATTTGCTTCGTATAGTGTAGAAAGATTAGGTGCTATTTTGAAGAAAACTTCTAGATTGCATGGCTTTTATAAGCTAAGTATTGATGAAAGGCTTAAAATAGTTAGGGAATTTGCAGGTTTAACTGAAGAAGAAACATTAGCTCTTAAGAACTTCGGTAATCTAGGAGAAAAATTAGCTGATATTATGATAGAAAACGTTATCGGGGCTATGAGTTACCCTTTTGCGATAGCTGTCAACTTCATGATTAACGGTAAAGAATACTTGGTACCTATGGTTCTTGAGGAACCTCCGGTTGTAGCTGCTGCAAGTAATGCTGCAAGGTTTATGAGAAGAGATGGGGGGATTAAAGCAAGGGCTGTAGCATCACTTATGATAGGGTAAGTACAGGTAATTAACCTGCTTAACCCAAATTATGCTAAAACGCTTATACTAGAACATAAATAAGGAGATTATTGATTTAGCTAATCAGCAAGACCCTATTCTAGTTAAACTTGGAGGTGAAGCTAAAGATGTTGAAGCTAGGATTATAGATACGCGTATAGGCCCTATGCTCATAGTTCACTTAATAGTTGATGTCAAAGACGCGATGGGTGCTAATGCCGTAAATACAATGTGTGAAGCTGTAGCTCCATTAGTTGAGAAAATAACTGGTGGAAAGGTTTTACTTAGAATAGTTTCAAACTATGCTGTTAAAAGGCTTGTTAGAGCATGGGTTAAAGTATATAAGGAAGACATTGGAGAAGAAGTTGTTGATGGCATAGCTGTAGCATCGGCTTTTACCGAATCTGATCCTTATAGAGCAGTTACACATAATAAGGGGATTATGAACGGGATAATCGCTGTAGCTTTAGCTACAGTACAAGACCATAGAGCAATAGAGGCTGGAGCTCACGCGTATGCTGCTAGAACTGGTAAGTATAAGCCGCTTTCAATGTGGGAAAAGGGTGAGGATGGTAACCTTGTTGGCACCATGGAAATACCATTAGCTATAGGTACTGTAGGAGGTGCCACTAAAACACATCCTATCGCAAGAATTGCCCTTAAAATTTTAGGATTAAAATCAGTAACTTTAAAAGCATTGATGCAGCAGAGATCGATTTAGCACCGTTGACGCTTTTATTAGGGCCTCCGGTAAGCGGTAAATTGAACCTACTTGATGCCTTAGCTTTCGCGGGATTTTTTAGTGGGGAATTATTTCTCTAGGATTGAAGTTGGCGAGACACTAGGGTTTTTAGATTTATGATTTCATGAGTGTTGCTAATGTTGGGTTTATAGTTTAAGTGCTAGGATGAGCATGTATGATAAAGCTATGAGAATTACTGTGTAAAGCACTGTAGTTATTATAATATCCTTCATGTTTCTCGGATTTTCTTTTAGTAGTAGTTTCAACGGTGCAGTAATGGTGTTTGCTATGGACCTAGGTAACGGTATCATGAACGGTGTTTTTCTGCAATATTCCTCATATTTCTTACCGTACTTATTCCTCATCTCTGTTTCCTCATGTAAAGCTACACCTACTATGATCATTGTCGTTACTAACCATATGAGTGTTGGCGGTATCGTAAAAGCTCCTCTAACGTAGTCCTTATACCCTACGTAGATTAGTAAGCCGTAACTCCAAAGTATATATCCTAGGTATTGCGGGTGTCTACTATACTTGTAAATCCAGAAGTCAACTATTTCGCATTTTTTGAATTTCCCGTAAAGCCAGGTTGCTGTACTAGGCAAGAATATTAACCATGTTTCCATCATATTTCAAATGGAAAATAGGTGACGTGCAATATCTAATATTCGGAAGAAAGTTTCAGATAAAATTAAGGAAATATGTAGGAAGTCAGTGTTTCCAGCCGAGCCACTACCTAAATCTATTCTTGAAGCAGGTAGGATTAAGGAATTAAAAGAACTTATAAGCTACTACGTCCATGTCTTAAGGAAGGTTCAAGAGAAGCTAAGAGTATATGAGGAAGAAGAGTACGAAATACCTGCTGGTGCTACGGGTTTTGCGCTTTACTCGCCAATCCCTTCGGGATTTCCCGAATAGAAGCTATTCCTAATCTCGCATACTGTCTCGTTAGAACTGTAAGTTTTCTTAGACAATAACTACATCTATGCTGCTGTAGCTTGTTATGCTTAGAGGTGTAGAGTTAATAGGATTAGGTCGGGGTTTCGGTAGAGGTTTTGGTAGAGGCATGGGCCCCATAAGTTATTGTATTTGTCTAAGATGCGGCTATAGGGTTCCTAAGCAGCCAGGCGTTAGATGTTTAGAAATGCGCTGTCCTAAATGTGGTGCTGCAATGGTTAGGGAAGGATCATACCATCATAGACTCTATTTGGAGCGTTTAAAGAAGAATAAACAGTAGCAGTTTGGGTTATGTGTTTAACTATTTAGTGATACTGTAAAATATATGTAAGATAAAACATATTTTGTGCTATAGCTCAAAAAGTATTGGGCAAGAGTAATGCATGAAGAAGCTAAGGTATTAATGCCAACAGAGAAGCCTGGAGGCTTAAAAGCTAGAATTTATGCTCACTGGGAAAAAGCTCCAACATACACTATAGTTCACATTGTAAATGGCCAAGTTAGAAGTGTGAGCGTTATTGAGCTTGGAAATAGGAAATTATTAGATATAGTTTTTAGTCAGGGCGTGAACATTATTATTGCTCATTCTCTAAGTACTAAAGCCTTAGAAACACTAACGAGAACAGGTAGGAAGGTTGCCTTAGCACCGCTAATAAGAGTTAGAGAGGCGCTGGAATTGTTTCTAAAAGGGAAACTTTGTTATGTGAGGTTAGAGAGGATGTGCAAGTAGCTTTTCACTCGCTCATACACCTATACTAACCCTTACTCTTCTCTAATATAGCTCCATGCATAGTTAAAATTAAAATCACTGATAGAGGAACGAATAATAAACCTATGAACCCTCTATTATCCACGGGTCTTTAGCTACTTGAAGCATTAAAGTAGCATAAA
>QMRV01000182.1 GCA_003649445.1 Thermoprotei archaeon
AGTGATTTAAGGTATTTAGCGAGTGTTTACTATGTTGTTTAGGCTTATTGTTTTGATTATTTTGTTTGCTTTTTCTTTTAATTTTTTGTCTTCGGTTACTAGTATGAGGTTATGTTTTTCTGCTAGTGCTACGTAGGATGCGTCATATGCTGTTAAGTGTAGTTTTTTCGCGTATTCGAGTATTTTGTGTTCGAGATTACGTGGACTTAATATCTTCATGAAGTCTATGGTTTCTGTAAATATGTTTACCAGTTTGTTTGCTTCGTTTATAGTAATGCTTTTGACTAAGTAGGCTTCTTTCCATATGGCGTTGAGAGCTTCATATATTGTTAGCCACTGAAGGTAGTTGCCGTAGAGTAGTTCGATTTTACTGAGTTTTATTGCATATATTAGTGAAGAAGCGTCAAAAAGCAGCCGCATAGTTATCTGCCTTCCCTAGTCTCTCTAATGTGTTTTACTATGCGGTCTATATCTATTTTTTCGAGAATATAGTTGATTTCATTTATTTTCTTTTTTAGTTCTTCTAGTTTTCGTCTTTTTACTTCTTCTTCGAGAGCTTTTCTGAGAACTTCGGAGATATTTATGCCGAGTTTTTCGGCTTCTTCTTTAAGTTCCCTACGGACTTTTGTGGAGACTGTAATATACCTACTCATAGAGATTACCCTGAGGGTAGTAACAGGCAGTAGTAAATAAGTTTTTGTTATTTATGTCCTGATTTTCTGAGTGTAGTTTTTAAAATATTTAATGGGAGGTTATGTGTTTGAGTGCGTATTGGAGGACTGGGTCTGTTATTTTGTATTTGTTGTTTTCTTTTGTGATGAAGTTTGCTTCTAGGAGTTTTCTTAAGAGCTGGTTGAATGTTGGTTTAGGGATTTTTCCTATTTCGGCTTGCGTGAGTTTGTAGAGTTTGCTCCAAGAGGCTTTTTCTAGGAGTGCTATTTCCTTGAGTAGTGTGATGTATCTTTTTCTTGCTAGTGGTCTTAGTGCTAGGAATCTTTCTAGTTCTGCTAATGCTATTTTACTGGCTTCTTGTAGCACTTCTTCTATAATTTTTTGACTGAATTTTCTTTGCCGTGATGCGTAGTAGCCTAGATATGATAGCCATCCTATTACGCCGTCTAGTTTTTCTACGGCTGCTTCAATGAACCAGTCGGGAGGATCTAGGTCTTTCTGCTTAAATCCCTTAATTAAGAAGTCTTTTGACTGTTCCTTGGTTAAGGGTTTTAGTATTATTTCGTGGTATGCTCTACCGTAGAGTGGTGCTTCTGGGTCTCCTTTACGTATAAGTTTGTAGAGTAAACCTATTTCTGATCCTGTTAATACTACTGTTATATTAGATAGATGATCGTAAATATATGCTAATAGCGAGTCAAAACGGTATCGAGCTAGTCTTCTTAATTCTTGAGCTTCGTCGATTACTACTACTATGTGTTCATCCAGCTCGTTGATACTTTCGATTATTTCTACTACGGTTTGATATCCTGCTTTTGATGCTTTGACGCGAATTTCAAAGCCGGCTACAGAGATTTCTTCGATTTTTTCTAGTAGTTCTTTAATTCTCTTGAAATATTTTTCTCTTCTTTTTAGAAATTTATTAAAGCTTTCAGCTAATAGTAAAGCAAGGTCTTTAGGACTTATAGGGCCTAGTGATGGCAAAAGTCTGCAGTTCAGATATACATACGGTATTTTATACTCTTCTAAGCAAGTTAAAACTAGTGAAGTTTTGCCGTAGCGTCTTAGTCCGAGAACTAATATTAACGGATCTTTTTCCTCGATACCTCTTCTTAATTCCTTTAATTCTTCTTCTCTATCATAGAAGTCTTTTAGTCTTGTTTTAGGCCTTAAATCGAAATACATAGTGGATACCCTCCTAACCTGGATACCCCCCTATCCTATTTATTTTTTCTAGTAGATTCTTGTTAAAGGAGGCTAGGGAGTTTATGAAGCTGATGTTGTTTATGTTATTTAATTTATGTAAGGGAATAGAATTTAAGTATGGATTGTGTTTATTTAATGGGAGTTGAGGGGAGACTTTTTTATTTTATATGCTGATTGTGAAATTTTCAGTGATTTGCTTTAATGGAGTTTAGTTGTAGTTATGAGAATATTTTGATGTATTATTTTATGTTGTTTTTCTATTGTGTTTGTATATGTATGTATCTGTTTATATGTGTCTGTTTGTAGGAGAGGTATATTGTGTATTGTTGAGAGGAGGGGACATGGGCTTGGAGAATGTTTAGTTTATGATAGTGAGTGGAGTTCGTAGAGTATTTCTTTTTCCTTGATTATTTTGCTTGCTGGTATTTTAACGGCTATTGTGGCGTCGTATGCTTTTTCTCCACTGGTTGTTTCTGTTTTTACTATGATTTTAAGTACTTGGTCCTTTATGTTTTCTATAGATATTTTGAGAGTCCATTCGCTCCATAGGTCGCTCCATGTTTTCTTCATTTTGATCCATTCGCTGTCGTTTATTTTTAATAGTACTTCTTTTATTGACGAGTTTTCTGAGTATGCTTTAGCTGCTACTTCTACTGTATTCGATACTTCTATTACTTTGACTTGGGGTCTTGGCCCTAATGTGTGTTTTCTGTTGATGTGGGTGATGTATACTTGTGTTGTGCAGTATAGGTCTCGCCAGAAGCTTTTGATTGTTCGGTTTTCTAGTTTTATTATCCGGTAGCCTGGTCTTACTGGGTATCCATGGAAGGGCGGGATTCCTGTCCACTGCCATCCGCAGAGAGGACCTGTGTTTACTACTTTTACTCCCTGTGTTGTCCACTCGCCGTTTCTGTGCCAGTGTCCTGTGATTAATGCTATTACGTTGTGTTTTCTCAGTATTGAGAGGAATTTATGTGGGTTTGTGTCTCGCCACTGGTCTAAGAAGACTCCATTTACTTCCTTTGGAGGCGGGTGTACTGCTACTAGAGTCTTCTCAGATCCCTCTAGTTCTTTTACTAGCCATTTTTCTGTTTCAGGAGATAGCTCGGCTACCCATCTTCCTTCGCTAGTCTTTTTATTAACATCTAGGCATACTATTTTGTAGCCTTTTGTTTCGAAGGCAAAGTTTCTTTCTCCGAGTAGCTTCTCCCAGGGCTCGGGACCATTCCATACGTCGTGTGAGCCTGGGAGAGTGTATACTGGTACAGGGAATTTTTCTGCTAGCTCTAAGTACTTCTTGAGTTCTTTTTCAGTGCCTTGTAGTGCTACGTCTCCTGTACACAGTACAAAATCTACTGGCAGGTTTTCTATGTCTTGGGCGCACGCGAGGACATTTTGCTCGATGTCTTCTGGGAAAACGCGCGCTATGTTAGATAGTACGTGGATGTCTGTAATTTGGGCGAAATAGAGTGCCACAAATATTTTATTTTGGAGAAATACTAGATATTAAACCTCTGATTCGATTAAGACTGAGGTCTTTGTCACTGATATGTCAGTGATATTTGATTTATTAGTAACCGTTATATACTGGATGTATTTTTACTGATTGTGCACTGGAAGTATGCTCTCTACTGTGGTCGCTTTCAGCCACCTCATCAAGGACACTTGAATAGCGTTAAATACGGACTGAAGCTCGCTGAGAAAGTATTAATTGGTATTAGGGACACGCCTATTACGCTGAAAAATCCTCTGACTGTTGATGAGAGAATTGAGGCTTGGAGAAGACTTCTCGTATCAGAAGGCTTGTGGGACAGAGTTGTTGTTAAGAAAATTCCCGATTTCGGCAAAGAAACTCCGCTACCTAAGGAGGATAAAGTTGTTTTAAAGGGTCATCCTCTGCTAGACTGGGCTCGCGAAGTCGAGTGTATTTTCGGCATATCGCCCGAAGAAGCTGTCTTTATAGGGAATAAGCCTTCTATGGTTCTTGCATTTAATCTTTTAGGCTATATTGTAGTACCTGGGCATAGGAATGTTCATCGTTTAATAGAGGTTTCTGCTTCAGAACTTAGGAAAATGATTTTGAGTAAGAATGAGAAATGGGCTAGTTTGCTACCTAAGCCTGTAGCAGACTACTTGAAGGAAATAGACATTTATAGTAGGCTGAAGTCGCTAGAAGGTACTGACGAGATTTCTACGGGCTAGCCTTCAGATTTTTATTTTCTGTGAGTGTATTAAGTGATAGATATGTGTGCTAAGTCGTCGCGTAAAAGGAAAGTAGAGTATGTGAATATTCCTATTCCTAGGCCTCTTTACGAGAGGCTTGCGAAGGCTTTAGAGGGCTCTGGGTACAGGAGTCCCACAGAGTACATTATTTTCCTTATAAGGAAGAATTTGCCCGACCTGGAG
>QMRV01000183.1 GCA_003649445.1 Thermoprotei archaeon
AACTGTATAAATGCCGATGACGCCACTTCCAATAATGTCTGTGAGATCGCGAAATCCGCCCTCAATGAGAACTCTAAGCTCCTTGTACGCCATCTCTACTTCGTCTATAAGTAAGATTATGCCCCGCTTCCGTTTTAGGGTCTCATCTATTAAAGCATAGGCCTCATTAGGATTTATTCCAACTTCTTTAAACAGCTCGCTAGGTGGTAGGTTGGCTGGACGGCCTGCAACCTCAGGCAACCATAAATCACTTAAAGTTAATGTGTTATCGTTAAAGTGGTTCTTTAGAAGGTCAAGCTTGTTTAACGCTAGTTCTGAGAACTTGTAAACTAGCTCTGTAGGGGTGAGCCGCTCTGTTCTTCTCTCAACAGTCATTCTCCTCTTAATCATGTTTATGAGAGATCTCAGGTTTACATAAAGTGCTGGAACTTTCTTTTCCCTCCAAGAGTATTTGAATAGATGATAGAGTAGTTGGGTCTTACCTGATCCTAGACCCCCAGCAATAATAAGCGGCGGAGCCTCCGAAGCTTGTCCCTTAAGAAGGTTAGCATACTGATCAATTGCCTCTTCAGCTTTTTCGCGAGCGTTCTGGTGGGCATCAGTAAAGTCTTCCCATTCTCTTGTCAGCGATGCATACACATAAACAGCACGGCTACCCGTGCTATCCGTCACACATATCTACCTCTACCTAACTTATATTCACGCCATTTGATTTAAAGATTGAAGAACTTGAGAGAAATAGAAGAGTAAAGACGCGGGACAACATGTTAGAACAGCTTCTTTTGTACCCCATAGAACAACTCTTTGTAGATATTCTCGAAGTATTCTGCGACACCTTTACTGGTATTCCTTAGGTAATATACGCAGAACTCCTTTAAGGGACAGGAATCGCACCTAGGCCGCTTATAGTGACACACTAGTGCCCCTAGATCTATTAGCCCGTAGTTGAAGTAGTCGTGTTCCTCGTCGGGCACTAGCTTCCATAAGATCCTGAGGTAGTCCTCGTGCCTCTTAGCCTTTATACCCGTAAGTCTCATTAGGAGCCTTATTACGTTCGAGTCTAGCACCGGGGCCTTCTTACCGTAGCCGAAGCTGAGGACAGCGCCGGCTAGGTATATGCCTATGCCGGGGAGGGCTACTAGGTCTTCCCACCTATCGGGTACCCTCCCCCGGTACCTCCTTATTATTACTTCAGCGAGCTGCTTCAGCTGCTTTGCCCGCTGCTTATACAGCCCCAGGTGCTTGAACGCCTCCTCGACCTCCTCCATAGGCGCACTATAGATAGCGTTGAAGTCCGGGAACTTCTGTATGAACTTGGGGTACTCCCTCGCCACGGCCTGTCGCGTAGTTCTTTTCAACAGGAGCTCGGCTATCAATACCTTATACGGCGTCCTATCCACTCTCCAAGGGTACGGTGTCCAGTTCTTCTTCTCCCACTCAATGACCCTCTTCCTGACCTCATTAATGACCATGTCCTTGTCTATGTTGCACCCCAGCGTTGATCACCCCGTGACTATATACCACGCAGATATGATACGATGTATCTACATACTGATACGGCTATGTCTTTGCTCAGGACAGCTTCTGGCATGAAGCCGTATGTACCACTGTGTTTCCCGAAATTACTTATCAACTGGTACGCCTTGGCCAGGTACTCATATAGAAACTGTGTTCTCTTCTCATTAACTACTGTTATTTTGCCTGCTTTGAGCATATTCCTTATACTCTCTACTACCTTTCTAAAGAACTTGATGCCCCCCATAGTCAGCCCTATAAAACCTCGTAACCGCCTCGGCAAGGTCAGCTGCAATAGTATGTAGACCAGAGTCATGTAGGAGGCCTATAACTTCAACATCCCTTCCAACTCTTTCTAATGCGCCTCTCTCTAGCTCTACATACTCCTTGACCTCATCAGGTACTGAGTATGAGAACGAAGTCTTGAACTCGTAAGGGAATACAGGTACTTCGATAGTTCTACCTTCTACCTCAACAACAAAAGTCAATAGTAAAAACTCGATGAAGTAACCCATAGGTATACCATCACGTAAGTGAAAGTAAGTGAAGTCTACGTAGTAGTTAACAAGAGCCTTTTCGATGGGTATTATGAACAGCTGTTTGTATTCTTTAATAACATTTCCATCCCTGTTGTATACCCTGCTCAGATAGATCCTTGCCCTAACCCTGGAGCCGCTGTCTATAGTTTTGAAGATCATGGGGTATTTGTCGCGGAGCTCATATGGCAGTTCGACCATGGACTTGAAATCTACTGATTTTAATTCACTTACGATTAAGTATGTCATATCGATTCCTACTTAGCTAGTGACACCGAGAACCTTGTCCCTTACAGTTCTCGCTATTGCTTTTGCTAGTGGGACAGGTACCGCCTCCCCAAACAGCCTATATGCACTTTGTATCGAGACTACAACCCTCCATTCGTCGGGGAAACCTTGTATCCTTAAGTACTCCCTTACGCTTAATGGCCTGTCCTCCCATGGGTGAACCATCATAGTAGCCTTCATAGCTGGTGAAGTCACAAGCGTTGATGATGGCTCAAACCATGTGAGCCTCCTGTAGAACCCCATCCTACCGCCACCCGCCCTATAGGCAGCGTTCATAGCCTCCGGCTTCAGCTCATCGGGTATTTGCCTCCAATTACCGCCTGGCGGGACATACTTCATGAACTTAGCATACTTTGGGGGCAGAGGTAGGTACCCTATATGATCTTCTATACCTGCTAAGGCCTCAGCCAAAGTCAACCAGGTTCTAAGCACTCTGAACAGCCCTACTGGCTCCTTAGAGTGAGTAGGCTCCGGAAACACAGGAGCCTTATCCAGATCAGGTCTGACACCGATTACTATGACTCTCTCACGTACCTGTGGTGTACCGTAGTCAGCAGCATTCAACACCTTCCACGCAATCCTATAACCAGTCTTCTCAAGCTCTTCAAGGACAACCCTCCAAGCCGAGCCTGGCTCTTCCTCAGGTGTCAACGGCCTTTTGCCTCGCTCCTTTATAGGGACATGTTTTATCCTTGCACTAAGTATCCCCGGAACTTCCTCCATTACAAATACCTTAGGCCTCGCTTCTTTAATTACCCTTATGAAGTCCATAAGCGGTGCTGCCCGCGGGTCTCTTAGTGATTGTCGTTTACCAGCAGGGCTGAACGGCTGGCAAGGAGGGCCGCCAGTAACGACGTCCACTTCGCCGGGCTTTAGACCAGCCTCCTTGAGTATGTCTGCTGTAGAGAACCTCTTGATATCACCTAGGAGGAAAGGTATCTTGGGTCTATTAGCCTTTAGGTTCCTGTAAGAGTCTTCAGATATGTCGAGAGCCACTGTGACGCGGAATCCAGCTAACTCGAAACCCAGGTCAAGACCGTAAGCTCCGGTGAACAGTGATACCACGGTGAGCTCTTCATCGACCCTATCCTCTACTACTCTTAACTGAGATACTACTGATAGGTACTTGTCTGTGACCAACTTACTGCGGTCGACTTCAAGCCATTTCTTGTAAACTATTCTATAGTCGTCAACAACCCCTATGTAACCTCTAGAGCTGTACACCTCCTCAGCGTGTCTTAGAGCCTCGGCGAGCGCTGTGACATAGTCTACCCCTTGCTCAAGGATTATTATATCTATTAAAGCTGAGAGGTAGGCTCGGGCATCACCCAGGCTAAAGCCTGACTTACCATCGAATTTCTTTATGAATGCCCATGCCTTTAGCTTCAGACTGTCGTAGTTAAGTGCTTTAGCCTCGACCTGTGCCACCTCCCTTCACCTTCTCCTGTTTTTTGATCAGCACCTCACCGTCGTCTGTCAAGTACCACTCAATTTCATCACCATCTTCAATACCCAACACTCTCCTCACAGTAACCGGTATGGTGGTATAACCACGACCCCATACCCTAGACCTACCTAGTAGTCTTGTCATTCTGCATGCACTCCTACATGTAATACTACTTGTATTACCTTATAAAACTAGCGGGTACATGCTATTGGCGGGGGCGGGGTGAGGGGTACATGTCTAATGTAGGCTTACCCTTCTTTTCCTTCTCAATCCGTGTAGTCACTTCCCTGACTAAAGCATCTACCTCTGGCTTTACTTCGCGGCTCACCTCCTCGGCAATAGCTACCAGTTCATCATATGTGCCTGGCCCGCCAATGAAGTCCCACAGATCCTTACCGAAGAGGACTTCGCGGTCTAAGTCGAAGAACTGCTTAGTAGTCCACCATATATCCTTCTTACTC
>QMRV01000184.1 GCA_003649445.1 Thermoprotei archaeon
GAAAATATTACTTAAAACTTTGAGAAGGCTTTACTGGTCTGCCAGGCAGGACCCTGTTGATGAAGATTTAAGAGGTTGGTGCTGGGATAGGCCTCCTGTTAAGCCTAGGGCTTATTTAGGTTTAAGTGTTAGCGAAATTTCCTCGAAATACTGTCCTACCCGTAGAGATGTTTGGCTTAGAAGAGTTGCTAAGGCTAAACCTAGGCTTACTAGTCAACTCTGCGTAGGTAAGTTAGTTCATGAAATCATTCATAAGGTTTTTACTGAAGCTAGGAAAATGCTTACCCTAGGCTATCCTGGATGGGTAGTTTACGAGGAACTTTCAAGTAAAGCACCTGACTTCCTTAACCAACTAAACGCTAATGGTGAGTGGGCTATTGACTTCTACAAAACAATCCTATTAGCAGTTGTTTCAGAAGCTGAAGAAGCACAGGCAATTAATGGAAGCATACCCGCAATTGGGTGGTCACCGTGGATTACCGAGTGCAGGGTTGATGGATCATATATTGGTCTTAGCAGTAGCTTATCTGTTGATGCTCTTACGGAGGGAGGAGTTATTGTAGAGTTTAAGTACGGTAAAGCAATGGACTTCCATAAACTAGCACTTGCAGGCTACAGTTTAGCTTTAGAAGCAAATCTCGAAGTACCCTTCGACTATGGAATCCTAGTTTACATTAACGGAATACCTGGTAGTAGACCTAGAATCCACGTTAAACCAGTCTACATTTCTAACGAACTTAGAAGATGGTTTCTAGATGAAAGAGACGAAATAATAGACATGATTCTCTCAGAAGAAGAACCACCGAAACCAGCTACATGTCCTGCAAACTGCCCGTTTAGGGAGGTGTGCTAATGTGAGAACTCTGATTGTTTCAGGTTACGGCGTTAAAATAGCTGTTGAGAAAGGCGTTTTAAAAGTAGTTAACGGTAAGGAAAAGCTAAGCGTTAACCTGGTGGATTTAGAGCAAATAGTTATTGTTACTAGTGGCGTTTCAATTACGAGTAAGGCTGTTAGATCAATAATATACCATGGAGTAGACCTTGTCTTTCTAAACCATAGAGGAGAACCGATTGGCAGAGTTTATCCACCATACATTAACAGAACAGTAAATACTAGGAGAATGCAGTATCTAGCCTATCTCAACGGAAAAGGAGCTAAAATAGCTAAGGTAACCGCTGAATGTAAGCTAAGAAACCAAGCAGGACTTCTTAGAAGATTTAGCAGGAACACAGGGGATAGAGAACTAAAGGTTATGGCATATGAGATTTTAAAATACGTAGACGAAGTAAGAAACCTTAATGGTAGTTTAGAGAAAATTAGAGGAGAGATCGTAAGTATAGAGGCTAAAGCAGCTAGAATATATTGGCCGATGGTCGCTAAATTACTACCGGAAAACATAGGTTTTCAAGGAAGAGAGCAGGATGGTTTCGACCCATTCAACATAGCTTTAAACTACGGCTACGGCATCCTATATTCTGAGTCATGGAAAGCACTTGTCCTAGCAGGTCTAGACCCGTACGCCGGTTTCATTCACGCAGATAGAAGCGGTAAACCAACACTATCATTCGATTTCGTAGAAATGTTTAGATGCAGCATAGTAGACTTCGTTCTGTTAAAAATGTTCAGGAAAAGGTGGAAGCCTAGAGTAGAAAATGGTATTTTAGACTACAAGTCCAGAGCTGAAATAGCTAAGAATATTATTGAAGGTTTTGAAAGAAAAGTTAGAATTCAAGGAGAACCATTAACTCTAAGGCAAGCTATGAAGAGAGCTGCTTTCAACTTAGCATCCTTTATTAGAGGTGATTCTTCATTGTTCAAAGGCTTTGTTGAAGATTGGTGATAAGGAATGCCCAGAGTACTTGTAGCTTACGATATAGGTAACAATAAGATTAGGGAGGATTTTGCAAACTTCCTCCAAGCACACGGGCTTGTACGTGTTCAGAGAAGCCTATTCATAGGTAAAGTATCATCACAAACAATTAAAGATATTGTGCGGAAAGCAGCTAAAATAATAGATTTAAGCAGAGACGTAGTCCACATAGTACCGCTCTCCATTTACGAATACCAGCACATGAAAACCATAGGAACACCGTTCAACAAGCTACAGGAGGGTAGAATCCATGTCATCATGTAACCCAGCTCCAACACCTTGGCTAGTAAAACAGTACATTTACTGCCCAGTAATACCATGGATCATAGTAAACTATGGAGTACAAGAACCACTAACAGAAAGCATGAAGCAAGGTAAAGAAGAAGTAGAGGTGAAAGGTGAAGGTCAAGTAAGGATTAGAAGTAGAAAATATGGTTTCCAATGCGTAATAGACGAGGTAAAATACGATTCAAAAGGAAAACCAGTAATCGTGGAGTATAAGAAATTCAAACCTAAAAAACATTTAAGATATAAAATACAGCTGTTAACCTACACGTTAGCAGCTCAGGAAACAATAGGTCCTGTAAGAAAAGCCGTTCTAATAATGGGATCTAAGAAAGTAGAGTATGAAATAACAGAGGAAAACCTGAAAACAGCTAAAAGAATACTTAGGGAAACAGAGAAAGTGCTAAACATGGAAAAACCTCCAATACCGAAAATAAACTTTAGAAAATGTAGCTCATGCTGGTATAGAAAATTCTGCCCATACATGTAAAGTAGGGGCGAGCTAAATAAGCTAATTATTAGTTACGAGGCATATTTAAATACTTTAAAATATATTCAGTATATGGTGTATACTTTGTCTACAACAATTAGAATATCTGAGAAAACGAAGAATATACTGACTAAGGTGCTTATTAGGTTGGAGAGTGAGTTGGGTAGGCGTTTGGATTACGATGAGGTTATTAGGATACTTATTGAGAGAAGTGGTTTTAGGAAGCCTGAGCTACTGCTTAGACTTAAGGAAATGAGGGTTCCTCGAGAAGTTGTGGTGGAGGCTCGTAGGATTTTAGAGGAGGAGTCTAAGTTTGAAGAAGAGGTTTTTAAGAGGAGATATGGTTTTCGATACAAGCGTTCTAGTTGAAGTAGCTTTAGCAACGGATGATGGTAGGGAAATTATAGATGAAATAGTTGGGGAAAAAATTACACCATACACGACAACGTTGAACATTACTGAAACACTTTACATACTCTGCAGACTACTGGGAATAGAGGAGGCTAGGAAAAGAGTAGGGTTAATAGTAGATTCAAAATACTTTGAAATAGTAAGTTCAGACAAAGTAAGCTTAGAAGCAGCAGTATGTAAATGCTTATTCCCAATAAGCATAGTAAACTGCCACACATTAGCGTTAGCGAGAAAACATGGAAAACCAGCACTATTCTACAGACCCGAAAAAGAATTCGAGAAAATAATAGGTAAGCTCGAAAAATGGGCGAAAACAAAAATATACTTCATAACAGAGTAGCCGAAGATAAATCAAAAACACAACACTATTTCTAAGTCGGAAACTGTAGAGTAGGGAAAAGTAGAAAGTACCTTTACCTGACCTACTAGGCTCCTAGGGGAAGCTTGTTTCTATGTTCAGCTATTTTCTTTTAGCTTAGCATATTCATTCTCGTTAGCAACAGTACTAGGAGGGTTATTAAGGAAATTTGTCGAAGTTTCATAGGCTATTTTGTTTTAATAGTTACTTTTCCAAAACCAATATCTCTTCTCAACCCGACACCTACAATTTCAGCGTGCGTAAGTATGTTTTCTAGAAACTCCTTTAACCACCCATGCTTACCCAGCATGTTCCTGTCCAGGAAGAACTTAACATAGCCTGTTAAAGCATCTACAACCCTATCTTCAACAAAACATTTTACAGGCCTAACGGTACCCCAAACATTATGGGTTTCCTGGAGAACAGCAGAAACCATGTTAACCAGGAACAAGTACTTGTCCCTGCCTGGTTTGTAAAGCTCCCCAATATTTCTTGAAAACAAGTATCCGGGATCAGGTAGGAACCTGGCTTCATCTTCGAAAACATCAGCAACAATAACTGGGGTTCTAAACTCAACCTTAACAGTTGAAACATTATCTAGGCTAACAGGAGGGTTTTCTAGGGGAAACTCGTAGTTTGAAACCTCAATTTCGGAAATAAAGAACCTAACACCATCCCAGTAAAATTCGCCAGAACTTACAGCGCAGTCGAGAAACCTTTTACAAACATCAGCTTTACCGGAAAACGTGAAGAAGTATTTTCTACATGGAAAAACCCTGATAAGTCTAGCCTTACCTTTAACAACCTTATTCCATAAGTAAACAA
>QMRV01000185.1 GCA_003649445.1 Thermoprotei archaeon
CTCGCTGAGCTCTGTGGTAGGTTTGGCGTGGATCTAGATTACTTCGTGAACTATGTTATTAGGTATGGTTATGTGGTTAGGATACTTAGGGGGCTTTACTATGTTAAAACTGTGGAAGAGTTTGAGCTTAAGAGGGCGCCGGATCTTCTCCGGATACTGTCGCTGGGGATGGGGAGGCTGGGTGTTGGCTGGTATTTTGGCTTGTATACAGCGCTGAGGTTGAACGGTGTTACTCACGAGTACTATGATGTCGTTTTCGTGCTTAGTGACTCGGTCTATAGGCCTAAGCTGATCAGGGTCGCGGGGGAGAAGGTAAAGTTCGTTAAAGTCAAGCCTAGCTTAGTCGGGTTCGGGCTTGTTAAGAGAAGTGGGCTCGTATACTCGGATCTTGAGAAAACTGTCCTCGACTTTATTTACCTCTCGAGGTATGGCTCGGTCTCTAGAGAGCGGGCGGTGGCGGTGCTCAGAGAGTACGCTGACGAATTAAATAGGGAGAAGCTGGCGGAGTGTGTCAAGCACTACCCTAAGACTGTGAGGAGGGTGTTGAGGGATGAGGGATTACTCTGAGTTTGTTCAGTTCATAGTGGAGAAGACGGGGCTCAATAAGCCACAACTCATCGAGAAAGACGTGTTGCTACACTCGCTGCTCCACAGACTGACCGAGGACAATGAGTTCAGGGAAGGGTACCTGTTCAAGGGGGCTCGTGCCTAGTTAAGTGCTACTTCGGCTACTACAGGTTCAGCGTAGATCTAGACTTCACCTATTTGTGTTAGGAGAGGTGGGAGGGCTTATCCAAGTCTGAGAGGAGGAGAGAGCTAGTATTGGAGGCCGAGCGGCTGGCTCAATTAATTGGGAACTCCTCGAGAGACCTAGGCCTCGAGTTCGTCGCGGACGTTAGGAATAAGAGGTTCGTTGAGTTCGGCAGTGGCTCAAGGCTCGTAACCTACAAGCTCTACTGCCGGGGCGAGCTACTCAAGATCTAGGTGAACTTGGTTCTCGAGGGTTTTGTTTTGATTTTGTTTGAGTGTGTTGTGTTTTTACGTTAATGTTATATGTGTGTTGTATGTGTATTTTATTGATTATTGATGAGCGGGGTTGTTAGGCTTAGTGTTGAGAACTGGGGTCCTATTAAAGATGGGTCTGTGGAGATTAGGCCTTTAACTGTGTTTATAGGTCCTAATAATACGGGGAAGTCTTATTTAGCTATGCTGTTTTATACTTTAGTTCGGACGGTTAGTAGATTGGGTTATAGGGCCTTTAGATTTGTGTCAGCGGAGGAGAAATTGGAGAGTGTTATTTCTGATATAATTGATGCGTATCTTAAAGAAAAGAGAATTACTGAAGATCTAGTAGGAGAGCTCAGTAATTTGATTAGTAAAGCTTTATCTGAAGAAATGTCTAAGGAGTTTTCTTCTATTTTTAGGGAGGAATTAGAGAGAGTGTATTCAAGTGAAGTCGGTGCATTAGTAAAACTAGGTAATAAGGAGGCTCGCATAGAGTTAACAGTTAATAATCCTTATGTAGAATTCTCGGTATTGAGTAGAATAGCTGCCGGGAACAAGCTAAAAGTTGAGAAATTTGAGCTAAGTCTAAAGTCATTCTTAATTGAGAAATATATAAAGAGAAAAATTACCAATGTTCTGCGCTATTTAAGTAAGATAGAGCTTCATAAAGAAATTCGTGTAGCGATTAAAAGATATTTAGAGTCAGAACTGAGTTTATGGCTTTATGAAACATCTCTTAAGCGCATGCTCTTTAAGGGCGATATACATTATCTTCCGGCTTCTAGGGCGGGTATTCTTCATAGCTATAGGTGTGTTGCCAAGGCGTTAGTATCGTTAGCTTCTATAGCTCCGGTAAGGGGTGTTGAGATACCTGGAATACCTGGTCCTTTGGCAGATTTCCTTGGCGAGCTGATATTAATGGGCGAGCCTAGGCGAATTAGTAAAAGGACTCGTGTCATTAAAGCATTAGCTCAGCTACTCGAGGAAAATGTTCTTGAAGGTGAAGTAGCTCTTTTAAGAGGGGCTCCAGAGGCTCCACCAACATTTATTTTTAAATTTGATGGGAGTAGTCTGCCTATTACTAGGGTTTCCTCAATGATTGCTGAGGCAGCGCCACTTATCATCTTATTAAAGTACGGGAATGTGAGTTCAGGTGATACGTTGATTATTGAGGAGCCTGAGGCTCACCTGCATCCTGATAGGCAGGCTAGGTTGGCTGTTTTCTTGGCGAGGCTTGTTAATGAGGCTGGGTTGAGGTTTTTGTTGACTACACATAGTGATGTACTGTTAGCTAAGTTCAGTAACTTGGTTTCGCTTAGTGCTTTGTCTCGTGATGAGGTTGTGAGACTTGGCTATGATTTTAATGTAGCGTTGTCTCCGGAGAAAGTGTCTGTGTATAGTTTTGAGCCGGGCCCAGAGGGTGTGAGTGTGGTTCCGGTGAAGGTGACTTATGAGGGTATTCCTGATGATGTTTTTCGGAGGGTTTTAGAGAGTCTTTACGAGGAGACTATGAGTCTTTATTATAGAGTGCAGGAGTCTAGGAGGGCTCGGGGACATGAAGGTTCTGAAAGTGGGACGGATTAGAGTTAGAGTACCTGATGAAGTAGAGGTACTGGAGGTATGTGATCTTGATGAGCTTTATGGCCATAGCTCTATGAAGACGAGGGCGGATGCGCTGATTGTTTTAAGAGGCGGCGACAGGGTTATTGCGGCGATAGTAGAGGACACAGGGAGGCCTGAGCCTCGTGATTTTGAGAGACTGAACGATACTTTGAGGGATTTGATCGAGAAGAGGCTTGTGAGGCCCAGTATGGTGGTACTCAAGGTTTTGCATCATAAGGGATTTAAAACTGGGAGAGCGCTTTTGTTGTCTTTGGCGCGTGCTTTTAAGGTAGAGCTTCAGGAGTGCCGTAGTAAGGCTACGGATCTATGTTTAATACTTCGGAAGAGAAGACTTCTTTCCTGAATTCTGCTTTAAGTATTTTCTCAAGTTAGTTAAGGAGGATGTTAAAGGTTGCTTACTGTATGCTTCTGAGTTCTTTAAGGCAGAAAGTTTATGTTTATATTTGGTGTTTGCTGCATTTTGGTTTTCTGTAGCTTTATGTCGCTTAGTTACTTATTATTGAGTATAAGGAAAATGGGGCTATATTTGTAGTTTTGTATAAAGTGATAAAGTTTTACTTCAAGTATGTTGCTGTATTGCTTACATATACTAACTTGTGTATAATACTTTTAATTTTTCGTTTTCAGCGATTTTAGCTAAATTTTCGTCTCCGGTTACGAATATTTTGCTTCGAGCTTTAATGGCTGATACTATTTGTAAAGCATCTGCAACGTAAATATGATGTTTTAGTACAAGTTTTATGGTTTCTTTAAGTATTCGGGGGCTTATCTCTACGACTATGAGTCTATGTAGTTTGGAGAGAGTTTTCATTTCTCTTAATAGGTTTCTCAGTAATTCTCTTGCATTGAGACCTAGTCTTTTTTCATATTTATCGAAAACAACAGTGGCTTCGGCTATATTCCAGTATGAAAAAGAAATTTTGCTGATGCCGCGGTAGCATTCGCTAAATATTTTATCTACTATGTTGCTGCCTGGTTCGCTGACATATCTTTTAACTAAAGCGCTTGTATCAAGGTAGTAGACTTTATCATTTGATGTCATGTAGAATCGCCTCGACTCGGCTTTTTCTTAATTCTCTTACGATTTTGGTGGCGTTTAAGCCAGCAGGTCTTGACATAGGTATTTCAGATTCTGTAGAAGGTTCTAGTTTTTTTAGTCCAAGTTCCTCTGCTAAAGCATCAATCCATCTTGTAGACGCTAAGTACTCAAAATATTCCTCTACTATACTACTTAGACTTCTGCCTATCTCGCGTGCATAAAGCTTAGTTTCATCAAGTAAATCTCTGCTTATACTTAAAGTAAGCTTTTTCTTACTCATAATATTCCCTCTATACGTATATACGTATATACGGAATATAATAATTTTGGGTTCTATAGAATAACGGTTTTGTGCAGTTTAAAATAAACATATTCTAGTGCTTATTGATATGTTAATAAGTTTTCAAGATAAAGCACAGAAAGCGAGCATATAGAAGGTCGTAAAGTTACTTGAACTCCTTCTCATTTTATCAGCATTATCTTATTTTCTTTGCTCTCTACCTTGTGTTAATGGTTTTAAGCCAATGTTTTTCTCTGCCTTCTTTCAAGTAGGTCTGCTTAGGTTC
>QMRV01000186.1 GCA_003649445.1 Thermoprotei archaeon
ACATTATAGCTACTTGAACCGCTTCCTTAATACTTACTGGAATCCATGCGAAAACATCTGGAACAGAAACACCTAGAGTACCGCATATTAATGGATCGTAGTTTCTAGCAACAATTCTTAACAGTTCTCCGGAAGCTAGGAGTGTTATTCCGAGATATGTTTCTCTAAGCCTTATTGCGGGGTATGAAGCTACGTAGCCTAAAAGACCTCCTACAGCAGCACCAGCTAACAGCATTGCAGCAAATATGGTTATTGAAAGAATAGGGTTTGAGGCAAGCTGGTTAGTTACTTCTGAAGCGTAAAGAACGTTGAAGTTACAGTAGTTTTTCGAAGATAAGCCCATGAAGAAAAGTAATAACCTTGTAGTTGTTGCACCAACTATGAAAGCTCCTCCAGCAAAAAACAGTACTTTACCGAAGTTAGGTATTCCAGTATATCCATATTCTAAGTTTAAACTTATAGATAACATTAAATATATTGAGAAGAAAGCTAGTAAGTCTAAGATGAAACGTAAAGGATCAGCTATTCCTACTATCATCTTTTACCTCTCCGACGGGGATTTTAGAGAACATTGCAATTTTCCTTAACCTTATCTTTGAAGCTAATCCTTCGGGAATTAGAAGAAGTGTAACAATTAGAATGATAAATGATAGAGCAGGTCTGAAAGCTGTTGGAACATTAAATGGAGGTTTAGCTAAGAAGTACATTCCTATAACCTCAGCAAAGCCGACAATATATCCTCCAAGCATAGCACCATATATGCTCGTGAAACCCCCTAAAATAGAGGATGCGAATGTTCTTAGAAGCATAAACCACCCTATTTCGGGACCCGCAGTCATTCTAAACGGTAGAAAAACTCCAGCAATACCTGCAAGCCCTCCTGCAAGAAACCATGATATAGCATATACTTTGTTAACGTCAACACCTAATGTTTCAGCTAAACTCGGGTTTTCAATAGCAGCTCTCATAGCTATGCCGAACTTTGTCTTAGTTAGCAGCATATAGAAGGAAATTATCAGACATATTGAAAGCACCGTAGAGATTACGAATAAACAGGGTATGTCAAATACACCTATAGCAATCGTAGAATCTCTAAAGATGAAACCCCTTGAAATAACCTTGTATGTTTCAGACAATATATCGGCATAGATATGAAGTACTGATCTTAAAACCACATCTAAAGCTATAGATGCTATCATTAACCCAACAATACTTGTACCTCTACTTGAAAGAGGCTTAAAGATAATAAGGTAGGATAGTAAAGCTACAGACCCCGATATTAGAAAGGCTATTGGAACGCTAAGGTAGGGACTTAGTTTTAGACCAACGTACATGAAATAGGCTACGTAAGCTCCTATAGTCGCTAAATCTCCATGAGCAAAACTAGGTATTCTCAAAGTAATATAGGTTAGCGTTAATCCAACAGCTAATAGGACTAACAGATTCCCAAATATTATAGCATCAATTATTACTGTTGGTTCCACTGTTGATTACCGCCGTTAGTTTGTGTATTGTTGGAAATTTTCTAATTTTGTACACTTAAATATGTTTCCTATAGATTTACTAAGAAAACCTATATATAGCTCCTTGTTTACTTCCTATAAAAAATATAAAATATACGATGATGGGTGAATAGCGAAATGCAAAAATATCTAATTTACGTAGTAGTCTCGCTAATAATTGGTTTAATATCAGGATCTGCTGCAACCTATGCATTTGCTGGAGCTACAGCACCGACGCCAACAGGGCTGCCGTCTGAAGTACCGATAGGTGCATTACTGCCACTTACAGGGAAACTTTCATCGTTTGGGGAAAAGTGGAAACATGCTTTAGAATTAGCCGAAGAAGACATTAATGCATATGTTTCTAAACTCGGTCTTAACGTTAAGTTCAAAATATATGTTGAAGATACTAAAACATCTCCTGAAGGTGCTTTAGCAGCGTTACAAACGCTTTCAGCTAAAGGCATAAAGCTTATTGTAGGTCCAGCAGCAAGCTCTGAGGTTGCTGCTATAAAATCTCATGCTGATGCTAACAAAATAGTTGTGTTTAGCCCGTCAGCTACTGCTCCGCAATTAGCTATTAAGGATGACTACATTTTCAGAGCAGTTACATCCGATGTGTATCAAGGTAGAGCTTTAGCTAGGTTAATGTGGGATAAGGGAGTTAGGAAAGTAGTTGTCATATATAGGGGTGATGTATGGGGTGTAGGACTATTTAATGTTGTTAAAGAACGTTTTGAAGAACTTGGAGGACAGGTAAAGGAGGTTAAGTATGATCCCGAAGCTCCCGAACTGTCTACCGAAGTTAGAGCTCTTTCTGATCTTGTTAAAGAATTTGGAGCTGACGAGAAGACGGCTGTGTTAATGATATCGTTCGAAGACGACGGTATAAACATATTGTCTCTCGCTAAGGAAGACCCTGTATTAACTAAGGTTAAGTGGTTTGGAACGGATGGGATAGCTTGCTCAACCAAAATAGCTAAGCAAGTAGGCGATATCGTAGAAAGCTTAGGTGTACTTGCAACAGTTTATTTACCTGAAGAATCGTCGAAGAAAGAGCAGTTTAAGGAGAGATTTAAAACAAGGTATGGTATTGAACCTGACCCCTACACATGTAACATATATGATGCAACATGGATTTTAGCATTAGCTGTTCTTGAAGCAGGTAAGTATGATAGTGAAGTTGTTGCTAAAGTTCTTCCTGAAGCGTCTTCAAGGTACTTTGGAGTTTCAGGCTGGGTCCTACTAGATGAAGCAGGAGATAGGGTTGGAGAAAAATATGTAATAACAACCGTGGTTAGCGAAAACGGGGAGTATATTTGGAAAGATGTAGGAGTCTACATAGAACCGTTAGATAAGATAAAATGGTCTACATAAAAATAAATTAATTCAAGTTCAACATTTTTTCCAACAATAGATAGCGAGGACGAATCAGCATTGACGCTGCTTCGAACGGAGAACATTAGGAAAAGGTTCGGAGAAGTGGTAGCTCTTGATGGCGTTTCAGTTAGTGTAAAGAAGCGTAGCTTAACGATGATTATAGGACCTAATGGCAGTGGTAAGACTACACTCATAAATGTCATTTCAGGAATATACAAGCCTGATGAAGGTAAGGTAAAATATAACGGGCTAGATATTACAGGTAAACCTCCACATGAAATATATAAAATAGGTATTGTGAGAACATTTCAAATACCCTTACTCTTCATGAATCTAACTGTTCTTGAAAACTTACTTGTAGCTGCTAAAGTAAATGAAGGTGAAAGTTTTCTAAAGTCGATATTTAAGGGTAAGTGGCTTAAACGCGAGGAAGAGCTTGTAGAGAAAGCTTACAGAATACTGGAACTTCTTAACCTAGACCATTTATGGAACTATCCTGTTTCAAAACTTAGTGGTGGGCAGATGAAGCTTGTTGAAATAGGGAGAGCTCTTATGGGCGATCCTCAACTAGTTTTAATGGATGAACCCGTTGCTGGTGTTAACCCTAAACTTGCACATGAAATATTTGACCACATAATTTATTTGAAGAATAAAATGGACTTATCATTCTTAATTGTTGAGCATAGGCTTGATGTAGCTTTGCAGTATGTTAACTATGTTTATGCTATGCACAGAGGAAAAGTAGTAGCTGAAGGCAAACCTGAAGAGGTTCTTGAAGACCCTGAGGTTGCAAAAGCATACCTTGGTGAATAATTAATGCCTAACAGTATACTTTCGTTGAATAATGTGAATGCAGGTTACGGTAAATTTCAAGTACTATTTAATATATCAATGAAAGCTAGTAACAACGAAATAACAGTTATTGTAGGACCTAATGGTAGTGGAAAATCGACACTACTAAAAACAATATTCGGTTTTACATCGATATATAGCGGTAAAGTAGCATTTAAAAGCATAGATATAACGTCTAAGAAACCGCACGAAATAGCTAAACTAGGCATAGCCTATTTACCTCAACTGGAAAATACATTCCTAAACTTAACGGTTAGAGAAAACATATTACTTGCAACATACATCCATGAAGGAGAAACAATGGATATCGAAGATGCTCTATCCTTATTCCCACAGCTCAAAAGCTTACTTGAAAGAAAAGCTTCAACGCTAAGCGGAGGTGAAAGACAAATGCTGGCAATGACCATGGCACTTCTAAGAAAACCTTCACTAATGCTTCTTGACGAACCAACAGCAAATATGGCACCCAAAATAGCAAAGCTAATATTTGAA
>QMRV01000187.1 GCA_003649445.1 Thermoprotei archaeon
AGCTTTTTAAGAGCTTTACGTGGCTCTTCAACTCTATAGAGTTTAGGCCTGCCTTCCGAAACGATAACTAATCCCTTGTCCTCAAGTGATTTTAAAACATCATACACTCTTGGCTGCGGAATATGGGCTTCTTTAGAGATTTGAGTACTTGTCATCACCTTGTTTCTTAAAAGTACTAAGTAGGCCTTTGCTTCATAGGGGGTTAGCCCTAAATTCCTGAGCTTTAACATTAGTTCTTCGGCATTACTTTTTCTACTCAATATTTAACACCATGCATTTTTGAAAACGTGCTTGAAAACTACATTATTAATTTATTGAAATCTTCTATATTTTTTTATAGCTAAAAAATTATCTTTATATACTACAATTAAGTAGTATAATGATTGTAAGTAGTAGTTTTCAGAAGTGTCAATGCGGAATGAGGAACATGTTTATTTGGGACTTCGACGGTATCATAGTGTTTACACCTCATGAACTAGCTTGGAAAATCGCTTCAGAAGCTTACGGTATTAGGGGTTTTACAAGTGAATTTTATAGAAAATATGTTTCCGGAAGACCCAGAATAGAAGGAGGAAAAATTATTCTCGAAAAACTAGGATATTTTAACGGAAAAAAGCTAAGCGATAAGGAAAGAGAGGAAGAAATAAAGAAGTTTACAAACTTCAAAAATAGGGTTTTTAGAGAGCTTGTGGAAAAAGGATTTTTCAAAGTAAATTGGGCGGCAATAAGCTTCATAATTAAGGCTAAAGAACATGATATTTTTCAAGTCTTAGCATCAGCATCAAGAAATGTACGTATCATTGCTGACAGAGTAGTTGTAAAAGGCTATGGTAAACTAACTGAACTATTCGATGCTGATGTGAGTGGTTCAGGAAGAACTAAAGACGAGGTTTTCAGAAGAGCAGTAGATGTAGTAAGAAGAAAACGCATGAAAATACAATGTATAGTTGTTTTCGAAGATTCACCTTCAGGAATAATTGCTGCTAAGAAATTGGGGTTTAAAACTGTAGGATATAGGGATCAAGCATTAAGAAAATATGGTGCTGACTATGTGATTTATGATTTCTCAAAAACAACACCTCTCCACATACTCAAAGAGCTTGGGTGTTACTTTGAAGCTAACATTTAAGGACAGAGTATTTAGCCTTTCAAGAGAGAAAAAACTAGCAACATTACTAACATTATCGAACGGTAGGTTCGCGGTTAGAGGAGCTTTCGAGCTTTACCCTCTTTCTTTAGGTACTCTAGTAAGCCATGTTTACGACCATGCCCCCATATTCTACAGGGAACTAGCCGTCCTACCTGAAGTTTCAAAGCTAAAGATAATTGTTGATGGAAAACCCCTCGATTTTAGTTTTTCAAAATTTCAACTTAAAAGAACGCTCAGTTTAAACAGTGGAATTGTTGAAGCAGCACTTAAGTGGAAAGGATATGGTGGAGAACTGGAGTATTTTAGCTACAGATTAGTCCATAGAAAACGTAAGGGTTTATTTCTAATTAACGCTACATTAAATCTTAGAGGGTATGATAAAGCATCGCTTATAAGCTATATTGATACTAGCGTAGGTAATTATTTCATAAACGACCAGGCTATGATAAAACACTATGTAATAGAGCAAGTAAGGTACACAAATGGCACATTACTACTCACTTTAAGAACCTTAGATAATAAGTACAAAGTATCTATAGCCATGAAAAATAGGATTTCTAAATTCCATGAACGAAGCTTTTTCAACAAACATAATGTATTAGGCGAAGTATTCACTGTAGGAGGAAATAACAGTATTGAAATTACGAAGTATGTTTACATAGTTAGAAATATTGATTCTAAGAACTATATTCAAGACTCTTTAAAGAACATACGGAAACTTTGTGAAATAAGCTTAAACAAGCTGTTTAGAGAACACGTAAGCTCATGGAGACGGGTGTGGAGAAGAATAGGCTTAAGCATTAGAGGGGACAAACACGTAGAGAAGGCACTTAAATTTAATGCATTTCATCTCTTACAAGTAATAGACGATGATAGAGACTACACTATACTTCCAGCTAGAGGACTTCACGGACTAGGATATAGAGGACATGTTTTCTGGGACACAGAAATATACGCTCTCCCATTTTACATATTATTTTATCCCGAATATGCAAGGAAAATTTTAATGTTTAGATGTAAGCTTCTAGAGCAAGCTAAAGAGAATGCTAGAAGAAATGGCTATAGGGGCGCACAATACCCTTGGGAATCGGCTGATGATGGCTTTGAAGCCACGCCTAAGGAAATACCTCTTGGCTTCTCCGGGGAAAAGACTATCAGGATATGGACTGGTGAAGAAGAACAACATATTACGGCTGACATAGCTTATGCAGTTAATAAATACTACGAAATTACAGGTGATAAATCATTCATGAAGGAATGCGGATTAAAAATAATCTTTGAAACAGCAAGGTTCTGGGCAAGTAGGGTTAAATACGATGAATTAAGGGGCCTGTACGTAATAGAGAACGTTATGGGTCCTGACGAATATCATCCACACGTAAATAACGACTACTTCACTAATTTAATGGCAAAGTATAATCTTGAGCTAGCTGTGAAATACTTTGAAAAAGCACTAAAAAATGATGAGTGGTTTAATATTGTTAGAGAGCTAAATATTAATGAAGATGAAGTTAGATTATGGGACCGAATTTCAAAGAAAATGTTTCTTCCATGTTCTGAAAATAATTTATGTGAAGAATTCGAAGGATACTTTAACCTTGAAGACCATGTAGTTCAGCCTGACATTAGTCTTAATATAAACATAGGTGAAGAACATATTCCGAAGACCATTTTGGAAAAAATTGATAGGACGCAAATAATTAAGCAAGCATCTGTGGTATTAGCTCATTATCTACTATCTGATAAGTACAGATTCAGCAGGGATTTCATTAAGAAAAACTTTGACTACTACTTTAAGAGGACAACCCATGCTTCATCTCTCTCCTTACCAGTGTATGCTGCAGTTGCAGCTAAACTTGGCCTAAAAGAACTAGCCTATACTATGTTTAAATACGCTATACATGCTGACTTAAGGGACATCTACGGTAATGTTGAAGAAGGATTCCATGTAGGTTCAGCTGGTGGTTCATGGCAAGCGTTTCTTTATGGTTTCTTAGGTTTAGAAATAAGTGAACATGGAATAAATGCATTACCTAATATTCCTAGTCACTGGCGCTATGTTAAAGTGAAAATTAACGTTCATGGAAGAAGATATTTGGTAGAGGTAAGTGATGGTGTCTTAAGGGTTCGGGAATTTTAAAAGTCGAATGTATTCTTCGATTTTGCTAAGGGATCGCCGATTTGGAGAAAAAGAATCTAATCGTTTGTTCGCTATTTTCAGTAATAATAATTAACATATTGTCGGCTTCAATGCTTGTTTTAATGTCTGGCGCTTCAACTGTATCAGCTATTCATTTTCTACCATAGATGAAACCGCTTTTCCTTTATTTTCAGCTTACAACGACATTTTCAAAGAGAAATTAACACTTAATTAGCTTAGTATTGTACTCGCTTTCACTTAGTGTTACATTATGCACCCTATGCTTTCCAGGCGAATATAGTGTTTTAGAAGCCCTCACGTAAAATGCAGTATTGAAAGTTAGTACCAAAGGGAATCCCTCTATAAACTTGGTAATGTTCTGCATCTTAAATAAAAAGAGTTGGAAAGACGTAGATTATCCTGGATTCGTGCAGGCATTTTTCCTCTAAGTATCTAAAATAAAAAGAGCAAAGAGTAAATGTTATGGAATGGTTTCTGTATGTTTTGTTTGGAGGGGATTTATATGTTTTCTATGTTTTAGGTGTGCTTGTAGGTGGTTATGTTTTGTTTTAATGGAGTGGGGAATTCTATGTAACATACTTCATCAACTATATTGCTGTTAAAAGACGGGGGAAGTGGCAGTATTGAAGCTGGAGAGTTAAGGGGGTTCTTGCTTTTGTAGTTGCAGAGGGTTCATGGAACTTTCTTGGGTTATGGTGTTTCTAGGGGTATTTCGCTCAAGAATAGTACTCCTAGGTCTCTTAGGTTCTTGATAGTAGGTTTCATTTCTCTCTCTACTTTCCTAAATAAAGCTGTGCCCTTTAATTCTAAAGCGTAAGCTACTATACTGCAGTCTGTAAGTGCTATGCCTAGTTTCTTCTTTAACTCCCCTATTTTCAGCGCTAACATTTCAT
>QMRV01000188.1 GCA_003649445.1 Thermoprotei archaeon
GTTAGACAATATAGCGTACAGTTGCTCTAGAAGTTTAAATGCCTTCTTCCTAACACTCGATAGAGATTTCGTTAATTTTTTGAAAGAGAAAAACTATCCCACGGACAACATTGTAGACATAGCCGGGCTTAGGAAAATTCTCTCTAACTTGTATAAGTATTGTTAGTATAGATAAAATTTAGCAGAAGGTAGGATAAGTTTCAGTTTATTGATTACTTCTTCTGAATCCTCATGTACTTCGATTATCTCGTATCCTCTAGATATGAGCCATTGGATTATTGATGTTTTAAATTCATAGTCTTTCCGCTTATCTCTCTTCCTCCTAAAATATATTTCATCATATGGTACGTTATACTCTCTTAGCTGTTTTTCTGTTTCTTCACCTTGGATTTCAAGAACTCTACCAGTAACTATGATTATTTTGTATTCTTTATCCTTAAGCTTACGCATATAGTTTATAACATCGAACCTGGGTTTATCTAGGTACATGTATTTCGGAGATAAGAATATTTTCCAGAATTTGCTTCTAAGCTTAGGGTTTCGCTTAACTTTTTCTATATTGTCTACTCCTAATTCATCTAAGGTTGCTCTAATTCTATCCGAAACATCAAAAATAACACCATCAATGTCAAAAACAGCACATTTGACCATGTACTATTACCTTAAATTAATTTCAATAAAGATTATTTTAAATACATTTCCAGATCCCAGCATCTAATACCCTTTGACATGGCGAAAGGACTTGTCCTTAGCAACACACGGATTCTTTATGTGCTTTAATCGGGCCCAGTAGGTTTCATCATCTAATAGAATATAGAATATCACCTCCCTTTTAAGCGTTAAACTTTTCCATATCTACTAGGTGTAATATTTTCCTAACGTACTTAGAAACAGGGGATTATATGAAGCTATAATTACAGCTACTCTTCTAGGCTTATTTAACTCCTTTAAAAGCTATAGTATTCGTTTTTATCTAGCATAGTCTCTTATTGACTTATCAGCTAACATTATTTTAGAGTTATTAGCAATAGCTTGAGCTATTGTCGTTTTCCGTTTCGACACTATCTAGTGCTGTGGGTTTATAGTATGATTTACTATCCAACACTACAGTCTCTCAAAGCTCTGCTATGATACGTTTTAAGAAGCAAACAATTTGGCTACGCTTACGATGTAAACTATGGTCTCTTCCCGCCAGCTTATTTGCAGCGTTCATGGCATTCAATAACGTAAGCAATATCTTTCTCATAAAATTTTCCGTAATTTTTAATACTTTGCTTGTATAGTAAGTATGTGATGTCATCAGGGAAAAAGAAGGCTCATTCAGGGTTACTAAGCATTTTCGCATACGCTACCATTACAGCCTTGGTAGTTTATGCCATGACCCTTCTTATACCGGGTCTTCCAGTTATCTGGATTCAGGGCTATAGTGAAAAATATGAATTTTCATCTTATCATTCTAATGTAATTGCTAATGTTCTCTCATATACTGTCTTCTTGATTCTATTGCTGCTTACTCTTTTGTCCCTAAAGAATAAAAGGTTATTAATTGTCCCGTTTCTTCTAGGAGTATATAAGGTAATACAGTCTTTAGCACTATACTATGTTTCCTCAAAAACGTATAGTACGGAGTCCTTAGGATTACTTTTAAATGAACTACGTTACTCAATAGACCTACTACATACTATTGTGTTTACGACTTCTATGGCAGAGCTTATTACATTACTTTTACTTACACTATACCTCATAGTCATTAACGATAGGTTCAAGAAATGGCTACTACTTGCCCCATTAACCTTAACAATATTGTCTATGCTATTTATTACTTCCATGGCAAACATCTATTACGCAGCTTACATAGCAGCACTATTTACGTTAGCGGTAATCCTGCTTTATCTATTAAGGGAAAGAAAAAGTATTGTCATTGATGTTTTCAAGAGAAAAGCATTGGCGTTGGGTATAATTGTAATCCTATTACTTTCCATGTTAAACTTATCTCTCATAAACGCAGCGCCTTCAACATTTACTATAAACTATGAGAAGCTCCTTGTAGAGAAACCATACACTATATCGTTAAGTAAGCTAAGGGATTGTTTTTGGGGAGGTGAAATAAACAGAATTTGTTGGATAGACGGTTCTGACCCGCATACTCCTTTACCATGTTTTAATGCGTCCTATAAGATATGTAAGCTCTACTTAGCTACCATCAAACTTACCCTACCCATTACTTTACTGGTAATAAATTCATCGGAAAGAGCCTTAATTATCCCTGAAAGCGACTCCTCACACAATTACATCTTAACCTCAATACTTGACGCTAAAAACGTTGAAGCATACGAGTTCATAGGTTTTGGAGACAGTACATTACACTATTCGCCACACCTTTTATCAGTAGAAGACATCCATACTGCATGGTATGAAATAGAATCTTATATGAGTAATAAGTTTGGCCCTTTAAAATCAAATTATGTGACTGTAGGTTTCCGCAATAGAATAAGCAGGTTATTCCTTAGTTTTATGGAATCATGGTCTAAGGGCAAAGGGCCTTTACCTCTTAACCCTAAGCCACTTATCATATTTATGCTCAGCAAGAAATCCTCCGTAATCCTAGTATACTCTAACCGAATAAATAGAGACAAGTTTTTGCTAAAAATAACATATTAAGTGCTATATGCTCCCACATACCGGGCAGTTTTCTCTTCTCGAAACAGGTATTTCATGGAAGCTCATCGAGTAGCCATCGTATAGTATTAGTTTCCCTATTGCTGACTTACCATAACCTGTAATCATTTTTACTGCTTCTGTTACCTGTAGTGCAGCTAGAACAGCTGGTGTTGTTGGAAGTATAGGTATTTTTCTTTCCTTGGAAGGCTTGATGGGCATTACGCATTGGAGGCATGGACTCTTACCTGGTACTACTACAAGTAGTTGCCCGTACATTCCATGTACTCCGGCATGTATGAACGGTTTATTTAGTTCAACACATGCCCTATTTACTATGAACCTTGTTTCCCAATTATCTAACCCGTCAATAACTACGTCTGCTTCTCTAATGAAATCGTAGACGTTTTCGCTAGTTATTTTCTCTATAGAGTATTCAATATCGACGTTAGGATTAAGTTCTTTAAGTCTCTGAGCAGCAATTTTCACCTTAAACTTTCCAATATCGCTTGTTTTGTAAAGTATTTGCCTATTTAAATTACTTAATTCTACTTTACCATGATCTACTAGGAGTAGTTTCCCGATGCCCAAAGCAGTAAGGTATATTGAGGAAACAGAACCTAAACCACCAACTCCAAAAACCACTATCCTTGCCTTCTTAAGCTTTACTTGACCATCAACATTGAAAAGAATTATTTGCCTATCATATCTTTCAAGTTCTTCTTTACTTAACAACATCAATAAGCCTCTTTAATCACTATTTAAGCTATTATACACATATATACATTTAGAACTTAAGTTGACGCCTCAGATTTAAGTATGTTATTATATAAGCTTACATGCCTCCTAGCCATTCTTAGCCACTGAGTTCTTGCAGAGTAGCCGTAAAGATACGCCATATATGCTACCCCGAAATCGTAGTTTTCAATAAGCCATAGGATTTTCCTACTTAATTCCTTGGGAGCTTTAGGAGGTATTGTTAACCTTGGAGCGTACTGGTATAATTCTATTAGCCTAGGAACCTTAGTACCTATTATAGGCCTAAAACTCCCCATTGACAAGTGAAGAATACCGCTTATAGAATATGATCCTCTCTTATCCTTATATGGTAGCACTATTATGTCGGATAGAGCTATTAATTTAAGCATTTCCTCGCTCGTTAGATATCTTGCTAAGTAAATAATATTCATTTTTGAACTAGCATATTCTATTATATCAAGTAGTTTCCTATCCCTAAGTTCTCCTGCGATAATAAGAGTAAATTTTTCTCTATCCACATGTTCCAAAGAGTCAATGAGTACATCTAACCCCTTATCTTTCCTTAGAAAACCGGGCATTGTCATTATGTACCCTTTAATTCTCTCTTTACTTAACGATAACTCGGCCAAAAGGTTTTCACGTGAGATTCCAAGGTAGGGATTTAAATGTGTTCCATGAGGTATTCTGTAGACTATTCGCGGATTTACTCCTTGATGCTGAAGTTCGAACTCTTTTAAAAAACTATGA
>QMRV01000189.1 GCA_003649445.1 Thermoprotei archaeon
CAAGTTTAGGTTCCTGGACAATGTAATAGCCTTTACCTTTATATTCCAGTATAGTGACTAGAGCTTCTCCCACATTATACTCGAGAATCTTATTAGAATTCTTAGTTAATGGTACTTGCATTCTTAGTACCCCACGGTAATTTCATTTACTTGAACTGCTACTGCGAAAAGAACTCTGCGATTAACCGAGGTAATAGAGTTGGTGTGGAATTCGTTATAGATTATTATGGCTAAATACTTTGTAGTAGTCTTTAATGGAAATTCCATTTTAACGAAATAATTTTCTATACCCGTTCTAGTGTCTGAGCGCCATCCACCTATCTTTATTCTTAAGACCTTAGTAACATATATTGTCTGAAGTTCTTTATTTTGAACCGGTAAATTATAATCATTTAAAGGTGAAGTATTAGTTATACTGATACATTCTAAACTATTTTCGGTAATGAGGCCTAGATATATTTCATGAATTACGTAGTCTGCAGCCGTTTTTGCCTTTACGTAGTATGCTACAGTTATGTTAGCTGTTATATCCTCAACATTTTCGCTATTAGGTAGCTCTATTAAATAAACATACCAGTGTTTCTGGTTTTTGCCTAAATTAGCTCCCTCATATATACGTTCTTTAATTGAGAAACTGTTTTCACTCATTGTTAGGTTATCCCAATATGATGTGTTAGCCGGAAAGTACCATGTTACGTAGTATTCTAGGTTATCTTTGCTCACAAAGACTAACATCTCGTTTACAGAATTCCTATACCATAGTTTAGTATTTGCTATATCCCCTTCCCACAAATTTATAGGTAAAGTATCAACATCATTTACCAACGAGCTTATCGTGTAGGGTGGAACAAGAGAATTATCTGGGCTAGTGTTGTTAAACTCTGTAAGCAGCGAAGTCCCGCCAGTTTGCTGCGGATCAATCACGTAAAACACATTACCATAGTTAGTAAGTATTGAAACCTTGGAATAATTACTTACATAGGTTAGTTCTGGGGTCTCTATTATAGTCCTTTCACCTGGTTCAAGCTGCAACTTAAGCTCCTTTATTTTTATAGTATTATTTATTGATCTTAAGTAGAGCACGTCAGCGAAAGATTTCACATTGCCTATATTGGCTAGTTCCAAATACGCGGTATTATTAACATGGTATATTTCGGCACTTAGTCTTTCTTTTGACCTCAAGGTTTCTAATTCTATTACTTTCCTACCTACATCTAAGAACTTACCTTGAGCAGATGCTATAGGTATGAAAAACATAAGTATTGAGAGTAAAAGTACTAGGAACAATATGGATGCAATTAAATTACTAACTCCTATTTTCAACCTTAATTTCATATAAATCACCGTTGTCTGTTATTATAATTATACGTGAATTTGGTACCGCAAAAACCACTACATCATATAGTCCCTTCTTAACGACATCAACAGTATTTCCTGATGAGGCGTATTTAACTATGAAGTTTGAAGCATTATTGTCAACAATAACTTTAGCTATTTTAAATTCCCTAAGTCCATAATTATATATGAGCAAATGGGTTTCACTTTCATTAGTAAATATGTCCACCACTGTAAATAGAGTAGATATTCTCTTAGCTCTAATATCATAAGCTTCCACAATAGAGGCCGCTCTTAACTCTGCAAGATAATGTATTTTATGTGAGGCTATGATGTACGTAGCTAAAACTATGGATATTAGAATTAAAGCTGCTATAACGTTTGATAATGCCTTAGTAAAAAAATTAGGTTTAAGGTTTGTATTGTAGATCATATACTACTACTCACCTCTGATTATTTCCTGGAATACTTTCACAGTACCATCAGGTAGCTCTGCCTTGATAATTACTGGATATTCCTTGCCTACTTCAAACGTCGCAGCTGTTATGATTTTATTGTAAGTAAATGTATCTCCAGACTTTAACTTAACAGGCGATGTAAGCTGTTCTGTATAATTTCCTATAATTATTTCCTTAACAGTTAACTTGGTATTGCCAATATTTTTAGCTGAAATATAGAATGCTGCTGAGCCGTTGCTAAGTATCTTTAATTGCTTATCTACCACTTGCATCCCTACGATGTTTGATGAAGATGCCATTATGGTATTCATGAACCTGTATACTATCAATATACCTGCTATGGATATCGATACGAGCAGTAGTGTTGCTATTATTGGTGAAATAGCCTTTCTCATTTTCCTCTTCAACCTTTTTACCCCGTAAAAAGAGGGTTATTTATAAAGTAGAGTAGGCCGAAAGTATCGGTAAACATATTTTTACCTCCAACAAATCTACTATACTTGGTGTTAAACAGTGTTTGAAGAGAAAATTATAGCCTATGTTCTTCTTAACATCGCTCTAGGGAAAGAACATGAGGTTAAAGAGAAAGCCAGTAAGCTAGACCACGTAACGGAAGTTAAGATAGTTTATGGGGAGTTCGATATTGTTGTTAGAGTCGAAGCTCCTACGTTTAAGGCTTTAGATAGAACCGTAAGCTCTTTAAGAAACATGAATGGTGTTTTAAAGACAATAACACTTATAGCTTCAAGCTAGAAGACCTCAGGTCGCTCCACCTTTCTTCATGAAGTCCGAACGTCCCTGTATCCTCATCGGCCATTACTATGTTTGTTTTTCTCCCTTAAAAACACCTTCCCCATGGGAGGAAGATATAGTGTCAACATGTAAGACTGCGAATGTTCGCGCATACGCTTCTGTTGCTAACTTAGATCCTAGATTTGATGTTCTAGCTATGGCTATCACTCCATTTTATGATGAAGCGGAAATTGTTCCTTGTAAAAGTAAAGAAACTGAAATTTATGTTGAAGAAATTTCAGGTCCTTGCAGTAATAACATCCCCGCAGACGAAAGAAATACTGCAGTAGTTGCGACCAAAGAATTCTTAAGTAGAATTGGTAAAAAAGCTATTATAAAGTTTAAATTACGAAAAGGTATACCTATAAAGGGCTTGGTAGTAGCGGGGTTACAGCTACTACCACTATTGTAGGGCTTAACGAAATATTCAGGCCGAAAATGAGCTATAATGAAATAATAGAAGTAGCTGCTGAAGGAGAAAAAGTAGCCGCTGGTCCACCGCATCCTGATAATGTTGTAGCCAGTATTCTAGGAGGCCTAGTACTTATTTATCAAAGAAAACCTTTAAGAGCTATTAAATTGCCTCTACATGTTAATCCTAAAATAATACTTGCAATACCTAAGATAGCATTGGTTAAGGAGAAGACCAGAATTGCTAGATCTTTATTACCTAGAGAAGCACCTTTAGAGAAGGTAGTGATAATTTAGGAAAACTTAGTGTACTAATTGCAGATTTCCTCGAAGACGACATAGATTTAGCAGGTTCAGGAATGCACGATGAAATAGCAAAACCCGCAAGAGCTTCTCTCATACTAGCATATTTTCAATTAAAAAGAAGTTACTCGCTTTAGGAGTAAGCGGGGTTTGTGTTTGTAGAGTAGGCCCTTCAATAATGGTAATACTCAAGCCTAATTATAGAAAAATAAGCGATGTTAAGAAAACTATACATTGGAAATGAAAAACATGGAATAAGTGAAGAAATAATTGAAGCAAACATGGCCCCAGAAGCACAAGTACTACAACCTTAAATACCTCTAATGCGTAAAAATGTTCACGGAATGATGTAGTGGGCAGCCACTGATAAAGTGATGTATCCTATCTCACACTGACCACAAACGATTTTCTTTTCTAAAGTTATTCCATATTCCTAATTACCTTACCGCCTACTTTGGATATTTCTTTAACCCACTCATCAGGTATGCTTCCACTTCTTACGACAACATAGGGTTTAAGCTTAAGATCTAATGCTACAGCAATAGTTTTGACTATGTCTTCAATATTAGGGTTCTTTAACTCAACATAGAGATATGTTTCTTTGCCATCGTTAACGTACATTATTTCATGTTCTATTCCGGAAATTCCCCTAAACTTTCCAACTTTAATTTTTTCCAAGCCAAAAACCTCTAACTGACTATTAGTCTCCCGTAACCAGAATTAAGATTTTGGTATAACTTTTTCCCATAAACTCCATTAACATTTTGGAAAAGTTCTCAAAAAGGTCTTTGGAAACAAAGGTGAAAGAACCGCTTTCTTCTTCTCCCTGTTATTTTTTAAAGCACTTGATTAAATATTA
>QMRV01000190.1 GCA_003649445.1 Thermoprotei archaeon
AATATAGGTTTTCATGAACTATCTCCTTAAGCTGCTTCCTAGGCTTAGGTTCAGGTTTCTCGGCAGGCCAGCCCATAGCTATAATAGCGATAGGTATTTTGCTTGAAGGTATGTTGAGAATTTCCTGTATTTCCTTAACGTTTCTAAGAGTCTGTATCCAAACTGTCCCTAGTCCTAGAGCGTGTGCTGCAAGCATAATGTACATAGCTACGTTTGCGCAATCTACTTGATAAGATATTGGAGCTAGCTCCTTATCGCAAATATCAACTATAGCTACTGGAGCATTGGATACTGGTTTAGCCCATCTATGTATTCTTGATAAATTCTCCAAGAGCTCTTTATTCTTCACAACAATAAATTCCCAAGGTTGCATATTCTTAGCACTTGGAGCAAACCTTGCAACGTCTAGTATTTCGAAAATCAGATCATCAGGTACAGGTTCCGGCTTAAATATCCTTATACTTCTTCTAGTTTTCAAGAATTCCAAATACTTTTTACCTTCATTAGTACTGTTTTCAACCATGCCGAGTATACCCTTCTACACTTATTATTCTTAAAACCTAAAAATTTCCATGAATTAAATGATCCTACGTGTAAATGTTTTAGAGAAGTCAAAACTCTTCTAAACAATAATTTTAAATCTTCTGGTTCTATGATGTGGTAGGCAATTACGTGGCTGAAAGAGGGTTAGGCTATTGAATGGAAAACTATTTCCAATAGCCATTATCGAGAATACGTCCCATACAGTACAAACATAGAGTACAGTTTTCCACTATACACGCTAATTTTCTATATTTAAGCAAGACAAATAACCCTACTTTAAGCTACATGCTTCTACTATTCGGTATAGTATCAGTAATTTCATGCTGTCTTTTAGCGTTTGTTCGGCATGAATATAAAAAGACTATAGCGTATTATAGTATGAGCTACATAGGATTTGCCTAGCTCACCATATGGGTTGGTTTGATGTTTTCAGCTGAAGGAGCAAAACATGTATAATACTCCATAGTTGCATTTACTTCATCTATAAAGCTACTTGTAGGATACTGTAACGTACTTTGTGAAGTATTAGTCGCTTTAGAGCTAAGATATTTAGCGTAGTTTAGAGGGTTTAAAAGGAGGGTACCTTGCCGCAAAACAGATGCTACCGGCAACTTCAAGAAAACACGCTTACCTGTATGAATTAGCAAGATAGGGTAGATTACCAGAAAACCATAGGCAAGTATTTGCTACTTAAAGAGTTAGAAGTACGAGACATTGAAAGAGAAATATATTTCGATGAAATCCTGTGGAAACCCTTAGCCATTGTCCTAATAAAGTTAATAGGAAGGATAGATAAGGGAAGAAATTATGGACTTAGAGTTTTTCAGTATTCGCCATGATCTTTTCATTATCATAGTTCCCATAATTGTATTGCTAGTTCTAAAGTACTATACTTAACGGGGACGGATAAAAAACTGTTAAATTCTTCCGTTAAATATTAACTTTTGGTGATTCAGGTAAGTGGGGTGTATTTATGGGTAAATGTGCGCTATGCGGTAGGGAAGATGTTTCCTTACTTATGGCTTTACATAAGAAGTATGGTTACATAATGATATGTACTGAATGCTGGAAAAAGAACTGGCATGACCTATTACCTTACGGTGGTGGGGAAAGAAGCTGTTGTGAATAATTTTAGCTAGTATTTTTCTCCATTAATGTTTCAAGTTTAAATTTTTGTATTTAAACGCTCTAGATTATTTTAGGGTGTTCAATTTTTGAGCGGTCCCCCATATCATATTAAAGCTAAGCCGGAAGATATTGCTGCAAGAATAATTGTTGCTGGGGATCCTGCACGTGTAGAGCAAGTTGCTGGAATGCTTAAAGATGCTAAGCTCGTAAACACAAATAGAGGTTTCATAACATATACCGGATACTATAAAGACGTTCCAATAACCGTAGCAACCCATGGCATTGGCGCCCCTTCGGCAGCCATTGTTTTCGAAGAACTTGTAATGCTTGGAGCCAAAGCAGTGGTAAGATTAGGGACGTGTGGAGGCTTAGTTGAGGAACTTAGGAAAGGAGATATAGTAGTAGCTTCTGGGGCAGCGTATCCTGTAGGCGGTGGAGCTGTTGGAATGTACGTTCCAGACTCATGTATGCCTACAGCACCTCACCCAGAAGTCACCACGGCACTAGTGAACGCCGCCAAAGAAAACAATGTTGAGTTTCTTCTAGGCCCCGTTATTAGTAGTGATGCTTTCTATGCTGAAGACCCAGAATTTGTGAAGAAATGGTCCCATAGGGGAATAGTCGCTGTCGAAATGGAATGCGCTATGCTGTTTGCTCTTGGATGGATGAGAAAAGTTAAGACCGGGGCTTTGCTCGTTGTAAGCGATAGTCTTGTTCATGAAGAAGAGAAGGCTTTAGCAACGGCTGAAGAACTAAGGGAGGTAATGAACACGGCGGCTAAAGTTGTATTAGATGCCTTGGTAAAGGTTAAGGTGTAATTTTACTTGTACTCTATTTTTCCCTCCCATACACCCCACTCTTCTTCATACTCGAATACGCTTAAATCAGCAGGCTTTATGCTAAGGAGCTCCACCTTAAAACCTATTTCAGTTACGGAGCCTGTATTATAGCTCAACCACACAGTATGCATTCCACTTTCTATAGCAACTAAATAAATTAAAATACTCTTTGCCTTTCCAGGAATAATTACCGCTGGAGTTGTTGAAACGACCATACCGCTACTATTAATAAGGTTTGCACCAATCCAGAGTTCTGATGGTACTTTCTCCTTCGTCTTTACTTCTAGCTCTAAAGTTATTGCCACGGGAGCGTTTTCTACAGAAACATTAAACACTACACCTTCAACATGGCTGCAATAGGTAGGTCCAATTTATCTCCTATTTTCAAAATAGGTGCCGATCTCGGAGAACCTATATTATTGACTTCGCTTAAGACTAATTCATACTCTTTTTCCTTACTCTTTATGATAATGAAGAGCCCGTTTGAGGAAAACGTTTTCTCCATCCACCCTCCCTTAACCATTTTACCATTTACCGTATGTCCTCCCCAAGCAACCATGTATGAAGGTATTACTACGCTACTTAGCTCAGCTACTATTCCTGTAGGTTCCCACCAGTTAGGAGTGAAATCGGAGATTAAGTAGTTAAAGAGCGGTTGAATAACCCTTACTTCACCACCTGCAGGCTTTTTCCTTAAAAGTATGAGGTTGTTTTCATTGTTTCTTAGCTTAAATAATAGAATTCCATAGTTACCTTTGATTAAGTACTCTTTGTTGTAGTTTAGTTCTATAGGTTTCTGTAGTATTATAGTTAACTCGCCTTGTACTTCAGCATTATAAATTTCGACAGTAATAATGTATTTTGCTTTACAGCCTTCAGTAACATATACCCAGTCTTTACCCTCTACTACATACGGAGGTTTGACATCTACTAAGTTTACTTCATGGAATAATCCAGTATAGCTTTTTTCAGGAGTTACTACTTTAAGCCCTACAGTCAATTTTGGGTTTTCACCTGTTACCGTGATGCCTTTAATTGTTAAGTAATAGTATGCTATAGTTGACGTTATGTTAAGTATTTTTTCAAACCCTTTATCCGAAGTGAAATCATACTTTATGATTTTAAGAGGGACCTTAACTTCTTCGCGTTGAGGGTGTGTAGTTGGTGTTGTCGGCGATGTTTCTGTTGGAGAAGGAGGCGGAGTTGATGTTGTAAAGGATGACGTAGTAGACTCCGCAGTTTCAGGTACGGATGGTGTGTAAAGTTCTTTCTGCATGGAGTAAAGTATTCCTCCGAGAATAAGAATTAAAACAATTACTATCATGGTGATAATTTTCTTCACCAAGCATCTCCCTTCCTATTCGACGAAATTTTAACGTAGGGTTTTGAAATATATTTTTCTTATGAGGTTAAACTTTAATGGAAATATATGTTGGAACTTCAGGTTGGATGTACGATTGGAATATTGGAGGAAACCTAGATTGGTATGTTAAGTTTTCAGAACTAAATACTGTGGAACTTAATGCTTCTTTCTATCGTTTCCCCTTTAGAAACCAGGTTAGATCATGGGCTAGAAAAGGTAGTAAGCTTAAATGGGCTATTAAAGTTCATAGAAGTATAACACACTATAGGAAGTTGAAGA
>QMRV01000191.1 GCA_003649445.1 Thermoprotei archaeon
GATGTAAGTACTATATGCATTTGACTTGCTATACTCTTTAGCCTTATTTAGGAATTCTTCAATAGCGCCCTTAACTATAGCATTATGATACGAGCTTCTCAATTGTGATAATGATATCTCCCTTATCTGTATGTTAAGATACTTTTCAAGTTCCTCTATAGGAGCTATGTCTAAGCCTAGGACTTTCTTAACTATATCATGCACATCGATGATCACGTTAGCCTCTTCAAGTGACTTTAATAATATTTGAAGTGTCCTAGAATTCCCAGCTATTTCCTGTAGTTGGCTCTTCTGCCCATAGATTAAAACCTTAAAGCCCTCATCAGTAGCCTTGCTAATGATGTTGGGCTAGAAACCTTGTCCTCCAATGTTTATCAATGCTTATTATGACCTCGTACTATCTCCTATCAATGAATTCTTGAACATAGTCCTTGATATGTAATAGCTTTATCTTGAATACTCTCTTCCTTAGTTTTATTACAACTAACTGATGCTCTAAATTAAGAGTGAGCATGTCTAATAGGAAATTGCATCAATAGCCTGCACTTAACCGGGCATTGAAGAGAGTGCAATCTCTACATGGCTAAAGTGGAGGTAGGCATTAGCTAGGAGACCTACGTGATAACAAAGTGGGGAAACTCCATTTATCAGCGCTTCTCCATAATGAGAAATGCGTATCTGATAGGTGATGAGTGCTGCTGAGCACTGAACTAGTTATCGCATGCAGGTTGCTCAATACACGTCGTTACTTAGGTAAGTGTTTCTTGCCTGTCGTTATTTCTAGTTATGGTAGACGGGTCATTACGCTATCTCTCGGAGTTCCTCACTGCAGTAGCCCACTCTAGTTACCTAGGGGTTCATTGCCCTGCGGGTCTTGGAACTCCGAGGTCACTTATCAAGTGTTCGGAAGCTTATGTTTTTCTAGGCTGTAGTTTACTTAATAGCAAGGTGTTTTAGAAATAATTAAATAAATTCAGAAATAACATTAGTATTCTTACAGAATTTCCCGAATATTCGGAAAATACCAAAAATATATTAGCAGTAAGGTAACTCTAATTCCTAGGTTATGGGGGTGTAGTAGCTATGAGGGAATTAAGTAGATATAGGAGAGTTCTTGAGGAACTGGAGCCTGTTGTTGAGGGACTTAAACGCTTAATTACGCTCTTAGGCCTTCCAGATTCGTGCTCCCATGCTCTAGCAGTTATGTACGTTATTAGAGAACCATTAGTAATCGATAACTTATCCCAACTAACTGGATATGCTAAAACCACGTTATTTACGTGTATGAGCACCTTCGAAAGGTTAGGACTCGTAAGTAAGAAGAGAGTTGGCAGGAAGTATGCCTACATATCAGCATCCAAGCCCTCTAAGGTGATTCTATCCAGGTTTCGCGAAGTTCTTGAAAGAGGTGTAAGGCCTCTAATAAAGTCCTTAGAGGAGCTCATTGAGAGCGGTCTGAAGAAAGATGAGGAAACCAGGGTTAGGGAAATACTTGAGAATCTCACAGAGATTAAGGAGGTATTAATTAAGGTGGTTTCTGAGTGAGGACCTTAAAACATGGTTAAGGTTGTACTCACGGCCGATAGGGCTCTATTCACGGACTTCAATAGCTGTGAAGCCCTGGGCTTCGGCCTCTGCATGCCCATGAGGCTAGTACCAAGATTTATCGAGTACAGAATACTAGCTCCTCCAGCACCTGTAGGGAGGAAAGGTAGAGCAGCATTTGCGCCATACGCACTGGCTAAGGTCGAGGCAGCATTACTCGCAGCTGGGTTTAGGCATGATGAGATAGTCATTACACCTCCGGAGCACGTTGAGAAGGTGATAGATAAGGATACAGCCGTAGTTGGTGTACACGTTGTCGACCCTCAGGGACTAGCACCAGTATCATGGACCCTCAAGGTATTAACTGGTGGTGGAGTGACCTGTACACAGTACGAGTTCGAGAAGCTGATGGAGAAGTTGGCAAAGTTAAGGAGGAAGTACAGGTTTAAGGTCATCGTAGGTGGTCCAGGAGTATGGCAACTTAAAGGTCTTGAGGAGAAGTTCAACATAGATGTACTATTTGATGGTGAAGCTGAACTCACATTCCCACTTATAGTAAGGAAGGTGCTTAGTGGGGAGGATATACCTAGGTATGTTAGAGGAGATATCGTGCCTGCCGATAAAGTTCCACCAATACTCACTCCATCAAGGAATGGTGTAGTACAAATTACTCGCGGATGTCCTAGGAGGTGTCAGTTCTGCAGTCCTACAATGTTCTTCTTCAGATCCATACCCATAAACGTAGTTTTGAGAGAGATAGAGCTGAACCTTAAGGCAGGAGTGAAAGGTGTTGGCTACGCTACCGAAGATGTATTACTGTATGGTGCTAGAGGCCTTGATCTTAATCCTGAGGCAGTAATGGAGCTATTCTCAAAGACACTCAAGGTAGCGAGGAGATATGGCATCGACAAGGTAGGCTTTAGTCATGTAACACCATCATCAGCACTTGTACTAAAGAATGTCGTCAAATTCATAACAGACGTTAATGGGTTCTCAGATAACGAACCAACTTTCCCACAAGTAGGGTTAGAGAGCGGAAGCCCGAGAATAGTTAGTATGTACTTTAGGGGTAAAGCATATCCGTGGAGCCCTGAGAAATGGCCTGATGTGGTGTTGAAGGGGGCTAAGCTCCTCAACAATAATTATTGGTACCCATGCCTTACTTACATTATCGGGTTCCCTGACGCTACACCAGAGGACTACTTAAAGACTACAGAGCTCATAGATAAACTCAGAGACGAGGGATTTAAGGGATGGGTATTCCCCCTGCTCCTCGTTCCGATAGGAGGGACGCAGATTGAGAGCAAAGCTAGCTTCAAGGTACTTAAGGACTTACCGCAGGAAGCGTTAGACTGCATAACCGCTGGATGGATACTGAGCATAAAGTTCTCTCGCGCTATCTACCCCAAGGTATTCTCTTCTATAAGGAATCCACTGATTCACAAGATAGTTAGCAATGTTACTGAAAAAGCTATCGAAGCTATGGCGAACTGGATATTAGCAGTGAGGAGGAATCCTGAAGTAGTGGAAAGGAAATTTTCGAGAATCAACCTAAGGTACCTGCCATCGCTAGTTGCAGCAGTAGTACGGAGCAGAAATACTCTAGTATTACCCCCTTAACGAACTCCGGCACTTCATTACCTACTTTACCTCATTAACATCCCTGACTACTTGCTCAACTATATCTAATTCCATATCAAGTACCTCTTCCTCTATCGTCAGTAGTGGCTGAATCCTAAGCACTTCCCTCACTAAGGAAGAACACCATGAGTCCTAGCTCGAACACCCTTTAACATCTCATGTGTAGGAATATAGGTCATGCAACGATTTAGTATTGTTGAAATAGCAAGTGTTGCAAAACCGCTTTTACCAATGAGCATGGTAAACCTGGTATAACAATAATTATCAATTCTGCTAATAGAACTAGGATAATTATGCTTGGAGCTAAATTCATTAGAAATCTTCCATATCTATTAGCTTCAAAACACAAGTTACTAGCCTATGCCTATGAATTCAAAGCAGATAAAGCAATACTAGCATATCCGGGAATATCTATACCAAAGAAATATCCAATCCTAGAAGATGAAGATAGAATAACAATAGAACTACTAGAAAAAGCTGAGAAAAACTATGGAATAGAAATAAAAACAGATAACAAAACAACACTATACATACTACCAATAAAGCCAATAAACAATCTACAAAGAAGACATATAACGATACTTAGAAATAACTATGAATAGAACATCAGTTTTTAACCGGTGACCATATAGCACTGCATCGGTAATTTACTATTTATTTAACACATATTTATTGATTTAATGCTTAACGTTCTTACGGTCTCTAATTACTAAGATGGCATTAACTAACAAGATTTAATGTATGAATAAACATTTGGACTTGGTAATGATAGTTCCTATAATATAAATAACTACATATATGTAGATAATATGGTGGAAACACTGAAGTGGTATTATTGGGTTGGAGTGATAATTGCTATCGCCTTAGGGTTATCTACTCTAATTCCTGCTCCTGCAAGTAAGCCCTGTTTACTAGGATACTATGCTCATTGCTCCTTTACACC
>QMRV01000192.1 GCA_003649445.1 Thermoprotei archaeon
ATTTTAATGCATCTCTAACCATTGAATTTTTGTAACTTATCCTTAATATTTCATCCATGGTCAGGTTTTTACAAGCCCTATTAACTGCTGCTGCAACATAGTCTGCAATTGTAAGAGGGTATAGTATTAAACCAGTTAACCTATAGACTTTTAGCATGAAGAGATAAAGTTCATGTTTAAAATATTGTCCCTCTTGAAGCTTCATAGCATTTTTAAGAATTTTTAGTAGTTTTTCGCAATTCTCTTCAATTATCCTTCTATTCAACTCGGAAATCTCTATTTTAAGACCAAACACCTTCTCTACAATATCTGAAAATTCGCTAATGTATTCCGCAGGCACCTTATTTATTTTCTTGATCGGATTTACTACTTTAGTATAGTATTCACCTATTAAATCCTTAAGAGAACGCATTGCATGGTGGTGCATTATTACAGGTAACATATAAACTATTATTTCACTTTCCCTTAACCATACACCTTTAACGGAGAACATTAATATTGCAGAAAACACCTCATGATACGGTGCTGTACATTTCTCTCTTAGTTGCTTCTGATACATTGGAAGTATTTTCCCAAGATCGTGAAGAGCAGCTACAGCGTAAACAACGTGACACTTAGGTTTTATGCAAAGTTTTTTTGCTTCTTCATCTACGAATTCCATGTAGTTACTAAATAGTGTATCTAAAACTATTTTCATAGACTTCATGTGTTGCTCCATACTCTCGTAGCATTCAGGTTTATTTGTTTCCCTATTAATGTTGCATCCAGCTATTAGGTAGTTATCGCTTAAGCCCAACACCATAAACCCCTCCATCATATAGCTCAGAAGGAATAACTATAGCTAATATTTCCCTCCTTAGCATTTTCCGTTTGAGCTCTTTACTAGGCATTTTATTCCAGCTTTCAACTTCTACTCTATCTTCCTTAACGTACTTAGCTAAACGTACTTCGAAACCTTTTTCTAAAACCTTCCTTGCGTAGCTTATTGCCTCGCTAAACCCCATAAATATGGCCCTACTATCTAACGATTCAACATACTTCCAATAGTCTTCAGGAGGTTCTCCAATATATAGTGTACAGAGTACATCTTCTCTTACGAAAGAACCTAGTCTCTCAAGATATTTCATTACATCCTTTGAACTTATGAAAAACGTTTCCAATATGGATAAGAAGCTTCGGTCTATGGACACTAAATCTTTTGCCGCAGACCATACGTTGTCTAGGAGTTTAAGGTAACCACAGTATTTTCCTCTTCCATCTATGATTACGGGTAAGTGCCAATGTATTTCTTTTTCTACATTTAATAGTTCATTTAATGTCCTATGTACGAGCTTAGGATCATATATGCCATTTCCTTGAAGACTTTCATTATCGAAGAAAATCCCCCATTCACCATATTCTACATCTCCTCTAGCCAGTCTGCCAAATCTCTGTATAAGGTTTGATATTGGCGCTAACTCTGTAAGCACAGCATCAAATGACTCATCAACACCAGCCTCTATAACCTGTGTTGAGACTGTTATCTTACTTTCCCCTAGGAGCTTAAGTTTCGCTACCCTATCCTTCAACGTAAACCTTGAGTGCAAAAGAAGCGGTTTTTTGCTAATTAAAGCTTTATATGCTTTAACAGCTCTCTCTACAGTATTTACTACAAGTAAGAACTTAGAATGATTACTTGAAAATTCCTCTACCAAACTAACAAGTTTACTAATGTTCTCTACTTTAACAGGTTTCTTACTATATGGCACTATTTTCTTCTCCATTTCATTTTCGTAAAAATCGTCAGGACCTTTTTCCTTTATGAATGTAATATAATTCACAGTAACTACTTTGTCTTCACCTAAAAGTTTTTCCAGAGATTTTTCGATGTTTTCTGAAAGTGTAGCAGTAGAGAGAACATATGTTGTTTCAGTCCTCTGTAAATGGTACAGTATTGTTCGTAAAGCAGCAGCACCAATATCTAGACTTTCAAGCATTAAATGTGATTCGTCAAAAAAGTTCAAGGCCGAATATATTCCCGAACGCGGTAACTCATAGTGTCCATATGATAGTTCCCTCTCGATTTTCCACAGCTCCTCTATTGGTAATTTGAAGAAATTGTAAACGTACATATCAAAGGTAAGTACTGTATACAGGGACTGCAGAAATGGTGATTCATGAATTAAACTATATTGTCTACATATAGGGTTAATGACGTTTGCTCCTATTCTTTCCAAACCAAAACCGAATCTCCTATAGACATCACTTATTATACTTCTTAAAGGTAATATGTGCAATACACGTAAAATACCTAACCTGTAATATTCCTGATTTGCAAAAGCAATAATAGATGGTATGGAGGACTTACCTATTCCTGGAGGAGCTAATAGCAAAATACCATGTCTCTCCTTAATACCTTTCTCAATTAAGTTCAGAGCATACTTAATAAACTCCCTAGGTTCTCTATTTCCAAAAAAACCGCTTTCTACTAGTTCCACATATGTTTTTAAAAGAACATTACTACTCATAGACTTTGAACCCGCACGTATCCTCTAGGGTTTTTATTAGCGCTGAAACACATCCCTTATCTATTTGAATACCTCTATCGCTTATTGTCCTCAATAAATAGTAAAGTACATACCTGGGATCTTTAGCTCCATGTATTGTTTCATAAAGTAATGTGAGAACATTCATTATTTTAGGATCTATACCTCCAATACCTCGAGCTACTATCTTATCCCTTAGTATCTCCCTACATTTTGGTGACTTCTCTTTTTCCGCGTAATGTTCAAGTATGTAAGCAAATTTTGCCAAGTAGGATAAGTCAATACTTGCTCTCTCTACTGAAGTATATGCTCTACCGATAGTGATCCTATGTATGTTAATCTTAGGCACGCTGCCTTCAACACTTTTCTTCTCAAACTCCTCATATTCATGGTCTCCAAGAAGGAAACTATACAGTCCTTCAAGCAATTCCCTGCCTGCACTATAATTTTCCTTAATGTGTTTAACTAAGATTCGAGACTGCACCATTTCAGGCAGCGTTAACGCTAAATATAGTTGATATGGTATGATAGGGTCTGCTATTCTCCTAGAAAACGTAGCACCAAGGGTTAAAGCAAGTGCATCTCTTACTTCTGGCGGTGTTTCTAAGACCTCTTCCGAAGGTGTTATGAATAATACCTGGTTACCAAACATTCCAGCATAGGAAATGGCAAACCCTATACCTAAAAGAATATACCAGGGTAGCGAGAGCTTGGTTTTGAAGGGCACAGTTGATGGTCTATGAAAATCTGTTGCTGTTTCATAAAGCTCTACTTTGAATATTTGAACTAGCGGATAGGTTTTGCCAATACCGTAAACTAGCATACCCTTTTTGAATTCAATAACACTATAATGTGTTTTCACAGTATCGTAATTGAATACGTTGGGACCATGTACTGTAAGAGCTTTTAGAAAACCATCAATATACGTGCTACCACTAGCCATGAAAGCATTAAATTTCTTAAAAACATAGTTCAAATCGTTTACATGGAGTTTAGGAGCTCGCAGAACAGTACTTTTTATTTTTAACGTTGAAACAGAACTCCTCAAGGTGGTGTAAAGTACTTGGTTCCACGAGTACAGATTCTCTAACGATAAAATAACATACTCTTCATTATATTTTAAAGAGTATTCTTCAGATCGCAGCAGTTTTTCAGCGTTTCTATATATTGCCGCTATAGCTGATACCGTTAATTCTCTAATAAGCGATCCTTCAAGGGGTAATTTGATTATTAAATCATAGCTCAACTATAATCACCTCGCCTTCTACATCGTAGAATGCGGACCTAGAGGAGTCTATTTTAGCAGTAACTTTTACAGGAGTTTTAGAGAAAGAGTCGTAAGGGTAGGCATGAAGTCTTAGGGGGACTCTAGCATATCTTGAAATAGGGGTTTTCCTGTAATCGATAACTTGCTGTAAGTACACATTACCCTTAAATTCTCTAACTAAATCATACCAGAAAGAATAGGATGTTTCAGCTTCTTCTACGTCTAATCGTTTAGCATACCCATACTTAACATATTTAACAGAAATTATGCTTTCCTTACAGCCTAATCGAGGAATAGAGTAAGCAGCCTTAACTAAGTCTTCAA
>QMRV01000193.1 GCA_003649445.1 Thermoprotei archaeon
AAAAACATATATCCCTAAAACTAGTATTAACTCGGATGAAGCCCTCGACCACCAGGGATTACTCCCTGGGGGATGAGATTGGGGCGGAGCTAGCCCATTCTCACAAATCCCATTTCAACGGCATTCTCGACCTAACGTCCCTGAGTCTCCTACCGTGATCTTCAACCTGAATTCTAGTATAAGCTAGCAACGTGTCAGCAATACCTAAAAGAACATACATTACAGAAGGCTTCAACCCCAAATTCTCTAACATAACCTTATGTCTTCTCAAAGAGCCTTCAGCCACTACTAATGAGTCCTCAAGTTTACTTCTAGCAATTTTAACTAAGTAATCATCAACAACAGCGACCAGCACTCTACTGCTAATCCCCTCAACACGGCCCAGAAGTCTCCCAAATAATTAGTCACATCAACACCTAAAAGCACATCAGCGTCAACAAGAACTTCAATCACTCTAAGTGCTCTAGGAAAATAAGTAGACCTCTCACGCCTACCAAGAAGCTTCACATGCTTAAACACATCAACACACTTCATTAAATAGTCTCCCACCCCTACAGAGGACACAACAATAGAATACAATACAATTTTCCTACTCCTACTGCGATCAACAGCCATCAATAAATTTCTCCCACCCTCCCCTACAGCCTCGCACTTCACCAAAGTATACTAAAACAAACAAAAATATCTAACTAGCTTCAGATAACCGAAACTATTAACAAAACCATATATAAATATTATAAATAAAGTTAAAGATAACACCCAAATATATACAACCGAAATATCTAGCTAATACATTAATATAAAATACAGTCACTTGCTTTCTTCAATAAATACTTTCACAAACATTATAAAGCTCTATTCTACAGTGATAACCCGTAGTGCTCTCTTTATATCTTCTAAATAAAAAGTTTCTTTAAGTTCTTCAACTCCATTATACTACCATAGTGAAACAGATAACTCATAATAAATCTGTACAACTACCTCCAGTCAACTATAGCAGCTACTAATAGACCCGCAAACGCCTACGATTTTCAATAACTCGAGCTACATCCCTACGCGCTAAAATAAAATCCTCTATAATTGAAAAGACTTCCCTCATAGAAGTACTTATAACGAATTACGCTGATACTCCATGAAAATTACAGCCACTGTACCTCCTTCAATAAGCACTCCTCCCGATCCCTTCAACAACACCAGTATTAAGCACTGTCAAAACAACCTCTCCCTACTCTTACTCCTCAACTTATCAACATCATAAACCTTCATAACCCCCAATAAAATGACACAAAAACAAAATAAAATATTTCCACAAAACAAAAAGAAAATAGCCCCCAAGAACTCTCATAAACTATCCAATATCCTCTCATAAGACACTAAACTTCATTAAACACCTATAAACACAGCATACTCATAAAACTCAAGCTACGCTACCCCTATACACAGCAAAGTTCTAAAGCACACAGCCTACCAAGACATAGCTAAGCAACTAAACATAAAGATTTCATAAAACTACTCAAAAATAAACAGTTTCCCTATGTCTTATGAAAACTAATGTTACATGACATGGTTGAGGCAAATAAATTATCCTATATTTACCTACTCTATATCTCCAAAACTTCTTAAGCTTACCTTTAAGAGGCCTCCCTGCATACGGATTCCTCTTCAACAAATCTACAATTTCCTTAACTCTCATCTTAACTTCTTGACTAAGTTTTCTAAAGTCCCGCCTAAAAGAAGACTTTTCTTCAATTTCACATAACCTCACGCACTTAACCCTCCATAAAAATCAGCCAAAACCTTATAAGTTTCATCAGAGACAAGCAGACTTAAAGTATCTAAATAGTCTTCAACTTCTTCAGCATACCGAGAACCCCAATCAATCAAAATCTCAAGAACATCCTTACGGTAAGGAGTGTTCTTAAACAACACTGAATCCACGCACATCACCACATAGAGAAGCGAGTAAAAGTATTTCACAAGTCCGGACACCTCTTCTTCTGCTCTTTCAGAAAGCCTCCTTAAGAAACCATAAAACCCTGTCTCTAAAACAGACTCAATAATCCACAAATCATAGTCTATTACAGCAGCATGAATTTTAACTACAGAGTCAGAATCCAAACCATATAAAGCAGCTTTCTCCACAAGAACGGACTTAAACTCTTCAAAAAACTCTTTCTCAAAATTCATTAATTTCCTCAAACAAGCCTTAACTTCTCTCACATCTGATTTCAAGAAAATATTAGAAAAAACAGGAAAAACAGCAGACACTACATGAAAACTAAAAACAGGCAACATTTCTCTAAAACGCTCACCAAGTTCTTCAGATCTACACTGAAGCAAAGGTCTACAAAACTTCACCTCAATTTCCTCAAACTCTTTAATAACTCTTTGAAACCCCGGCAAAAAAGACTTAAGCTCCTCAGCTAACTCAGACAATTTCCCCCCTAAAACAACACCAGATGACGGAACAGCGAAAACAACCATATTCATTAAAATACCCAATTATTTACAACAAACTCACAAATAACCTTTACCCTGCAAATTATCTTCAAAACCAAAATATATAGACATTTCCGAAACCAAAACACGTGAACAACACAAATAATATTCTTTAAATCACTATAAAAGCATTCACATAAAGTATCTTTACCTCAACTACAGAGACTCCGTACTATGCCTACACAACCTCGTAAAAATATACATTCTAACAACATCATCAACCGACAAAAACTTACAAGACCCCCTTACCCCCAAGCAACCCAAAGCCTTCTCAAACTCACTCCTCCTATCCTCAAAAGAAACTACATAGGGCTTAACTTTAAGTATCCTTATATCAGTTAATCTCTCAAGAGCACCCCTCATTTCTTCACCACGAGCAACCACTTCAAACGCATAAAAACACTTCGATTCAGGATCATACCAAACAACATCAATCCTACTCAAAGAATCAAGAACCGTCGACCCAGCAAACTTAATGAGACCAACCCTACTCATATTCGCCAAATCACCCAACCTAACATTATTACACCTCTTCGAAGAATCAGCCGTATACACACAAAAACCCAGCATCCGGCCTACACTTATCAACATAAACTCTACACACTCACGATTAAGAGAAAGCGGCAAATCCCTCACACCCAGCAACCCCTCAAGACGAGAAACCCTCTCCTCAAGCCCAGCCACCTTCCGCCGCAACTCTTCCCCCACTCCCTCAGATACACGACGCCCCAGACAACTCACAATCAATTCAGCGTCACCAGCAGGCAAAGGCTTCTTCAAATTAGCAGGAACCCCCCTAAAATAAACACCACACTTCCCCTTATCCTCAATAAAACTAAGCCTCGGCAACAACTCCCCTAGACCAACCTCATCCAACACCACAGACTCAAGCCGAACCCTCCAAAAATACACAACCCTACCCCCTCAACCTCACTAGGCCACAAAGGCTTATCCCCACGATACCACTCCGAAACAACCCTAAAAACACCAACAAACTTCCCACCAAGACTCCTAGAACCCCTCCTCTTAGCATAAAAAACCAAGAAATCACCAGCCTTTACAAGCCCATATATAGATTCCCTTGAAACACCATAAACACTATTCTCCCTCACAACACACCAATCCCTCTCACTAACAACAATAGGCCAATACCGCGGCCCCAAACACTCCGACACCTTAAAACACCAATATATTAACAGCAATAAGAAATACAAACTTTAAAAAACAACATAAGTATACACGAACAGAGCTACACTAAGATAATAAAACCCAAGTTAACAGTAACAAAAGCTTTCTGAATCAACTCACATGCTTTTGCTCTAAAAATAAATAAAGTACCTAGAAAGCCAAAATACGGTTAAAGCTATATATTCGAACAAAAACATTTATATGAGTATAAGATCTTTATCGGGCGCGGTAAATATGGTGAACACTAAACAAGTATTTGCCGACCTCAGAAAAATAGTACCAGTCATTACATTCGCTAAAAAAGCAGACACCAGAAAGTATCTTAAAATGCTGAACATAGACTTAGACAAAAAAGAATATAGATGCATAATATGCGGAGAAAAAATATCACCAAAAAAC
>QMRV01000194.1 GCA_003649445.1 Thermoprotei archaeon
ATAGAATAGACTATAATTTTTTGGTAAGGACTTCACGCAACTATATTACATATGAATACGCTGAAATAGTTAGATACGGCGGTAAGGTAGTCATTCCCGGGTCTACTTTAAAGGGATGCGTCAGGTCGCGTTTAGAGCTTCTCGCTACATCTAAAGATACCAAAATCCACTTCTGTTTCAGAGTAAGTGACCTTCCTAAACCTTTCCCGCCGAAGAAAGGCCAGCATGGATGGAGACACTATGAAATATGGAAGCCTAGTGTTGAAGAAAAAAGAATTTCCACTAATGGGCGAGAGTCTTGTGATACTAAGCAAGGAGATTACAATGTCTGTGTAACATGCGATCTCTTTGGAGCTCCTGGCTTGGCTTCTAGAGTATTGTTCGAGAATCTCTATGCAACAGACTGTGAACTACTAAATCTCGTGCTAGATCATTACGAGAAGATAGAGGCAGTTAAGCCCGGAACTATCTTTAGTGGTCGAATAGTTTTCAGAAATCTTAGACCCTATGAACTAGGGCTAGTTTTCATAGGGCTGGGTGCTAGATCTAATGGATCCTTTGAAACCATACTCTTAGGTAAAAGTAAGTATCGTCAAAGAATTGTTGAAAAGTGTCCTCAAAATAAGTCTATTGAGGGTAAGCCTATTGACCTAGGATTAGTTAGGTTTAGAGTAGGCCGTGTTTTAGTGAATAATAAATTGTACGGCTTTGAAGAAGATTCCTTACATCACGGATTCTACTTATACTCTGATCAAAGTAAGCTAAGAGACATAGTATCTAAGGCTGTTAAGGAGGCTTCGGAAATATTTCCTGAGCTTAGAGTTGATTTTAGTGAAGTGGAGGCTCGTGAGAGGGTGAAATAGCTTGAATTTAGGGAAGCTTACTAGTTCAGAAATTGTTGATGCAGAGATATTGAAGAAACGGCTTTGCGGTAAGTTAGTATTATCTGTAGAGCCTGACTTGGCTATCAAGTGGTACTTGAAGAAAGCCGGCGATTTAGAGGAGGCTGAAAAGGCTTTAGTTAACGCTCGCATAGTAGTATTCTTTGAGAAGGATGCTTTGTGCGTGGCTATATGTAGAGATGGTATATGGAATATTCGTAAATATGAACTAGGTGCTAGTGGCTACGAGTTTTTCGCATATAGCAAACCTAGAGGCGGTGACCCTGTCTTATTTAAGATCTTGGTTGAGGGATCTTTATGAGAGTGTATGTAGGCCATATTGTTCCTTTAATGGAGAACGAGGAAGGTGTTCAGGAGTGGGTTACTGAGGCTTCTCTTGAGAGCTTTGAGGAGTACTTAGATATGCTTGGAAAATATCTTAAAGATTCACTGAAAGAGCTTACTAACTTAAGCGCCCTCGAAAAAGCTGAGTTTGCAGCAGACTTTATTGTAGCGTTTTACAAGTATCCGCTAATAGCTACACCTGCTCCTCCAGGAGTATCTTCTTATAGTCTGCCGCAGGAAGTCTTTTGGATATGGCTTCTTACAAGAAACTATAGGAGAAAAGAATGGATAGATGTAGACAAACTGCTTATTAATAGACAGCTTGAGCTTGATAAACTTAAAGGGCTTTTAAGTAAATCTCTCGCAGAGTTCTTTAAGGAAGCCTCAGCTGTTGAAAGTAAGCTTAAGAAAAAGGCTTTCGAGTCTTTCTTAAAGGTTCCTAGTGACACTAGACCTTCAAATAATGTGTCAAAACTTATCCCACATCTCTTAGCTACTTCAGCTATAGCTGTTTCTTTATACTTGACTAAGGCTGTTAGAGCAAAGAGAAAGTTTGATAAAAAACTAAAGCTAGAGCTAACGATACTTAGACTGGCTTGTCTACTTCATGATATTGGTAAGCCGAGAGCTTGGCTAGCCGGGCTTCCGAGCCACGCTGATATAAGTGCTAGGTTAATTAGACAAAGTATTCTTTCTGAAATAGACGTTGAAATAAGGGAGGCGGTTGCAGTACTAGTTGCACACCATCATGTTAAGAAGAACATCGGAGTTAAAACTGTCTGCGGCTATGACATTAACTTAGATGACCTACTGAAGGCTCTACGTGAAGGCGATAAATGGTCTTCGCAGATCGATAGACTAGCTTCAATATGTGTAAAAAACATATCATCCATATTGGAAGACAACGAGTTTTCTAAAAGATATCTTACTGAAAGTGGTGCTGAAGTCCAGCAGTACTGGAAGAAGTTCCCTGAAGATAAAATCAGACTTGCTACAGAATCCGTTGCAAAATATCTTTACTTCAGTGGCTGGAGGGACTTACTGAAGACAGAAGAGCAGATTAGACCTGATATAAGAGTAATAGGCTTTGATGTTAGGCATATTCAATCTTACATTTCTAGAGAAAAACTTAGAGCCTTAATGGCCGCAAGTTATGCTGTTGATCTACTTATAACTTACTGCATTCCAAGAGCTCTTGTAGAAAAATATGTTTTACCAGAGAACATTATCTACGCGGGTGGAGGATTCTTAACAGCGATTTCCTCGACCGAGATTCCAGCGGTTTTAAGGGAAGTAGTAAATAGGGCAAGAGAAATGCTTGGATTAACAATAAATGTTACTTCAGCTGATGCTCCTCTATTACACCCATGGTCTAAGAGTATAAGTAAATTAGTTTCAAGACTTAATGCTAAGAAAACTATTGCTGAAGAAGCTCCGACAATATGTGAGCTGGGTATAGAATATTACTGTGAAGTATGCGGAAGAAAACCTGCTACTAGAAGGCTCGAAGAATTAAAGATATGTGATGAATGCCTTAGCTTAATGTCGCTGGGAGAAAATATTTACTTTAAGTCTAAACTAGAATCATTCCCTGATATAAGTCTTAAATGGAGGGACATAAAAGACTATTTACTTGAGTGGCTTAGCGGAGCTTCTATAAGTGAGGCTCGAGAAGGAAAAACCTACAACATAGCTATAGTTAAGGCTGATGGCAATCTCATGGGACTCTTTATGTTTAAGTCTCTCTCACTGAGTGATACCATTGAAAGAAGCATTAGAATAGACTATGGTCTTAAGAGAGGCTTATACAAACTGTATACGTATATAGGAAAATTAAGTGAAGATATTTTGGAAAATAAAGAAAACGTCTGTAGGACCTACGTTGGCTTAACCTATGCTGGTGGAGACGACTTAATGGCTATATGGCCTACCTGGCTAGCTATTCCTGCATCACTAATAGTTTCATACTGGTTCTGGAGGACTTTGGGTGGAACTAGGCAGCTTTCTGCAGGTGTTGTAAGCGGTAAAATAAAGTATAACATATGGGCTTTAAGGGAGTCTGCTGAAGAACTCTTATCGTGGTGTAAGAGTGCTTTAAGAGAAAAGTTTACTGGAGATATTGAAGACGATGAAAAAAGACTCTTTAACTCTGTTGCCTTTATAAGTTACTACTATACTGACACTCAGCAAGTACTTCCGGCTCACATAGATTCTCTTAAAGATTATACTAAGCAGGGAGTAAAGTCGCTCTCATGGCAACCATACTCTATTCCCGTGAAAATCATCGAGGAAAAACAACCACTAGTAGAGTCAGACTTCCTAGAAATCTTGAGTATTTTATGTGAGAGAAAGAGTGGAGAGTCACTTGAAGAGTACTTAAGTAGACTGCTTAAAGAATTCTATGAGGAGTTTACTAAAGGAGGAGCTAGAGCTAAGTATGTTAGAGATATTACTAGAGAAGTCTATGATGTTGCTTCAAGCTATGAAATAGCTGAGAAGCACCCGCCTCTCGTAATTTCAGCGTACTTATTTAATAGATGGTCTGAAGGAGATGAAGACACTAGGAAAGATATCTATAGAGAAATGATGTCCTTAATAAGTAGGAAAAACTTTGAGAAAATTATTCCACTTTTCGATATTTTCATGCTAGCTAAATTCGCTATGGGTGGTAAGAAATGAGACTCGGTGTAATTTTCGAACTCAAATCCCTAGGGTTCTGGGGTATTGGTAGAGAGACTTTTGAAGCCGATGCAGTCACATGTAAACATAGACTTCCTTCAGGAACCGAAGTTATTGGAATAAGAGGAGCTTATGTTAAAGGCTTACTGAGAAGTAAAGCATATCTCTTAGCAC
>QMRV01000195.1 GCA_003649445.1 Thermoprotei archaeon
ATCTTCTTGAACTCTTCGGTAGTCCTTAGGATCGACGATACCATGTGGATCACGTCCTTTAAGATTCACCCATATGTAGGGAGTCGTGTGTCCAAAGGGATAGGCAGACGTTTTAGACCAGTCCACTATATATGCAGAGTCATTTTCACTCCATTTATATGAGAGAAGGCCATAGCGTATTAGGGCTCCTCCTATCCATACAAACTTCCATGCTGGTACTGCACCATGATCGGATACCAGAACCACGAGAGTATCTTCATCAGCGCATGCATCTACAATATTACCTATCAATTGATCGGTAAGGCTATAACATTCCTCGTAAAAGCGCCAGAGGGTTTTCGCAATATCAGGCTTATAATCTGGGTGCTCTTCGTATAATAAGCCTAAATATTTATGGTTTAAGGAGTCGTGTAGATGGTAGTGCATTATGAAGACATCCCAAGAGTATTTCTCCTTAAGGTACTTGGCAACTCCTGAATACCAGTCTACGGATTGCTTTATATGTTCGAGCCATGTTGGGGAGTAATACTCTTCTTCAAACCAATGTAACACGTCAGAGACAAGACCTTCATACCCTTCAATATATGGTCCAACGTGGTCTACAATCTCTTTTGCTACATTATCTGGAAAGGACCATCCTTCCACTAGGAAGACATCTGTCCTATATAGCTTAAACTCTCTAGCATCAGCAGAAAGCTTAACGAGCTTAAACCTGAATATGACTTCACGTTCTTCACCTCTCACCTTTACGGTTTCAGTAATCCAGTCGCTCCATTCACCAGCTTTAAGTCTAGCTATCTCATTTTGGAGATTTTTATCCTTACATATAATTAAAGTGTCATAGCCTTCTCCACGAGTATCCAGAAGCAATAAGTGATAGGGCAGTGCCTCTATTAGCTTCTCCCCAGGTCTTACCTGCCATCCAGGCGCCCTTCTCTCTAATGGAGCTTCTTCTGCGAACCATATAGTTGCTTCTAGAGGCGTGGAATAGCTCTTTGGTAGAGGAGTCCATTCTTTAGCTTCGACAAACTCTACTGGAATACAGTTCGTCCTTTCTGAAGGGGGTAATGCCTCATAGATATTCTTACTTAAGAAGAGGGCGGGCCATTTAACGCGCCATGGGGAAGCCGCAGGAGCTGGACCTCCTAGAACTATACCTTTTCTTATCGTAGGAGGCCAAGCTACAGGATAGTTAACTATAACACACTTCTTACCTGCCTCTTCTAATACATTCCATAGAAATTCAGCCTTACAAACCTTAGAGTTTAGTGTACGATAGCCCTCATTCAATTCAGCTTTAGGGATATGAGCGAAGAAACTGGTCATACAGTGAGTGCCCGTCCATGCACCAGTAACAATTGTAGTCCAATTAGTGGGCGTATCGCAAGGTGGGGAAGAATATGCTAAAGAAAAAATACCATTTTTTAGTAAAGATGCAGTATTAGGCATTTTCCCTTCATTAACAAATTTCATGATGAGGTGCGGCTCTATAGCATCTAGTCCGATTAATATCAATTTCTTAGCTGCTGAACGACTCGGCATGATATTTTTTACCTCCAATTTGATATAAGAGCCTTTATATCACTGCATACTTCTCGCCTGACCATCCAGTACTTTCTCATCTTTACGAAGTTTCGTTTGTCTCTCTTCTTTAAGCGACTCATCAAGAATGTAAAGTAATGCACCCTTATCTGTATATCGCTTGCCTATGAGCCCAGCCTAAATCTTAATTACTAACACTTCATGGAAGAGCATGAAGTGGATTCTCAGGGAGATTGAGAGGGATATTCAGGAAGCATCCCGAGATAAAGAAGAGATCGGAGGAAGATCCAGAGTATAGGCCTTTAGTAAAGCTGGCTGAGGCCTTGATGTATGTTTAAAAATTTATTTCTTTTATAACCTTGTCTATAAGCTTCCTTGCCTTCAATGGATTAACCCAGTAGCCCTTAACATCACTTAAGCCAACTCTCCTAACTATCTCTACTATCTTGTCAATGGTTCTTCTGCTACGTGATATGAAGAAGAGTGCTAGCTTTGGATTGAAGGTAGTGAGGTCAGAGAAGGCCATCTCCAACCCTTTAGGCTTATCAAGCTCTATCAACTCCATGTCGCTTATCAGATAGATGGCCATATCCCTCTTAGCTATGCTTGAAAGCCATACTAAAGCTATGAACTGGGCTCGTGTAGAAAATGAGATGGCATTCTACGAGGATTAAATCTTCTCATGAAGCTTCGCTTTACACTGATCATTAGAGGAGCAAGCTGTGCGACACTCATGAGTGTCAGTATTGCATGTATATCCTCCAGGACAACAAGAACTTGGATTATCTCCAGCACAACAAATTTCTCCACCTGGTCCTTGTTCTCCACAACAATCTGGATCAGCACAACCTACTTTTCCATCACCATCGTTATCAAAACCATCATTACAATAACCTTTTTCATTTGAAGGTCCCCCATAACACCATTCTTTTTTGTAATATTCACCAAATGGATCAACACATTCAGTATTTTCAGGGCAAGAACCGCAACTTCCATCGAAGCCTAAACTCGATCAAGAAGAATAGTCATAAGTTAAGCAAACACAGATAGTCGCTTAGGGCTGATGATGATGGGAACTTGCCGTTAAGGCTTGATAATGCTGATTGGCTAGCCCTAGTGCTTAAGGCTACATCAAGGTTTGAAGGATTGGCTACTACTGTAGCTATATCTTGCGCCATAGCTACACCTTCTCTTGTTAGTATTTCAAACCTTGTAATATTATAAATCCCTTTCGGGTTCTTCAGTTTTGGGCAAAATCCTCTGATTTATCAGTACCGATCAAATCCTAACCTCCTTAATAATTGCCTATGATCCATGATGTTCTCAGTATTAAAGCCATGTTTGATTAGGAAATCCTTTAAGGCCTTATCCATGGTCAGGAATACTATGTTACTCGTAATTGAGGTAGCATAGAGCAGATTATCTATGACATCCTTATGACCAGCTAAACGTAACTTGAAGGCCAGCTTAATAGCATCTGACGTAGGATTTACCCACTTATACACGCCTGACTCGAGCAGCGACTTAATGGCCATATCTATTACATTAGTTATCTCTAGGCCTGATTTACGGGCTTCCCTACATACCTTACCTATGACCTCAATCCATACGATAGAGAGACAATAGAAGCGCGCTAACCCCCTCGACCAAGCTTCTCTGAGAGTACGTATGTGCTCATTAGATAGTCCTTCAACTTCTATTCCAAAGCTCGGCAACAAATAGGTTGAGTCAAGGAGTACGTCAAGAGCCATGTAGCTCACCTTGCTCTGCTTCAGATTCAGCTTCAAACTCCTCTACAGTTGTCTTAGCCCACTTCTTCACCCTCAAGGCGAGTGAGAAGGGGTCTGGCACGAATTCTAATACCAGCTTATTACCCTTTACTCTAATTAGGACCTTATCGCCCTCTCTTATGCCAAGCATCCTCATGATGTGCCTCGGTAGGTAAATAGCGCCCTTTTTGCCTACCTTGCTTACCACGGTCTGACTCACTGTTAATCACCTGATAACTGGATGGTAGTCAGGTATTTAAATATTCGCCTGATTATCAAGTATACGATGTTGATCATTCGCCTATCGTGTATGGTGTGTATGTTGGGAGGGTATGGCGAAAGTGAAGCCTAACTGGGAGAGGCGTAAAAAGCGCCTATTGCTTACTGAGAATGTTTTGGTTCTCGTCAACTATGCATCTCATGGAGGCTGGTAGGCTTGGCAACTACTCTGATTTTGGTAAGTAGCACGTTGTTAATGAGGCTGATGGGCTTTATAGCTTGTCAAATAAGATAGTACTTAAGGCTATCAAGGCTCTTAAGGAGAAGGGTCTAGTTGAGATAGTTGAGGAGCATAGGTTTCCTTTCAAGAGCAAGCTTAGGCTAATCGATCTGGTAGGAAGGTTGCTGTATTCTTGGCCGAGGTGGAGAGGCTTATGCCGAGCTCTGAAAGATACTCAGAGTTGGTAGCTAGAATTTGAGGTGTTACGCTTATCTGAGCCTCAGTTTCTCATTAGAGATGGGGTTTAAGATGTCGACTCTTCATTCA
>QMRV01000196.1 GCA_003649445.1 Thermoprotei archaeon
ATAGCGAAGCTTATGGAAAGAATAGGTAACGAAAAAATGTTGGTGGACCGGCCGGGATTTGAACCCGGGACCTCTCGGATGCCAACCGAGCGCTCTACCAGGCTGAGCTACCGGCCCACATACCATAGAAGTGTTTATGTTTCACTAATTTAAAATTTTATTGTTCAGTGTTATTATCAATAACTTCTACAGCAGCATATGTATGGTATTGCTTCAAGGAGTTTTCACTATACCTTGTCTCTAATATTATCTGTTTTATGTAGGATTGTTCTAGTATTTGAGATATGGTTTTACCGTGCAGTAACATTACTTCACAATGTATTTTTAAGTTAATTTTAAACCCTAGATTAAAAAGGTGCAAAAAGTATGTATATAGGAAAATCTATAATAGGAGTTTTCATAGCGCTCGTAATGTTAGCATCTATGGGAATTGCTTTTGCTATGTGGAGTGAGACGTTAAGAATAAATGTAACAGTAGACACAGGAGAAGTAGATGTTATATGGGGTAAGTATTGGAGTAATGATACTATTGAAAAACCTGAAGTCTCCCTTGACGTAACAAAAGTATATATAACAGAGGAAGCCTATGACGACGAAGGAGATTTAATAAAACTAAATGTTACAATTGATAACGCATATCCAGGCTACAAGGTAGGTATTTATGGTATGGTGAATAATACAGGGTCAATACCTGTGAAACTACTAAGTGCAACTTTGAAGTATAATGACGTAGAGACATCCCTTACATTATGTCAATGGGTAGATTTAGACCTCGATGGGGATGGAGATCTAGACCTAAACGTACATCTAGAATTAGCTGAAGATGGCGAAGACGGTACACAGATAGACCCTGGAGCAACCGACACCTATGAACTAGTAATACATGTAAAGCAGGGAGCAAATGAAACCGCTACATACGGCTTTGAAGTAGAGTTTGTCTTCGCACAGTGGAACGAAGTCCCATAAATTGGTGTGATAAATTATGAACGCTAAGAAAATAATAGTACTACCAATTTTTTTATTACTACTATCAATGTTCAGTGTAGCTTTCGCTATGTGGAGTAAGACGTTAAAAGTAAATACAACAGTTGATACTGGAGAACTTGATTGGGAGATTATGGAAGGTACTTTAATACAGTTGGATACCTGTGATTTCCCTGTAAATGACTATAATGCATCATTTCTCCCTCAGCCAGGATCCCAGCAGCTAGATAAGAATGTAGGTTGCACAGATCTTGAACTAGTAGATTCTGATAATGATGGAGATTACGATACCTTAAAAATAACGATGTATAATGTTTATCCATGGTACTATGAACATATCGCCTTTAAAGTACACAATGATGGAACTATACCTTTGAAAATATGGAGAGTAATAATTAACGGCAATATTTACCATGAATTAAACCCAGGTGTAATAGAGGGAGAGTATTTCGACTTTGATGGCGACGGTAAAAATGATACATTGGTCTGGTGGGGAAACAATTTTGGCGTACAACTTGATCCATGCGAATCAGCAAATATAAGCCTTGATATTACAATACTTCAAGATGCACATGAAGGGTCTACAATAACATTCACTATACAATTAGATGCTATACAGTGGAACAAGTACGAAGAGTACACACCATAAACATTAAAACATATTTTATTTTTCAATCTAACATAATAGGTATGAGAAGATAGAAATGATGAAACAACTGTACGCTCTATTTGTAATGCTTGCGCTTACATTATTACTTACATCCCAAGCATACTCACTATGGTATGGTAGGCTCAGAGCAAACTTCTCTGTTTCAATGGGCGAATTAGATGTGAAAATAGGGTCCTATAAAATTATATCATGTTGCCGATGCAGTCATGAATGTCCGGAAACATATTCTTCTACAGCGAATTTAAGTCCAAACGGTAAACGGTTAACTGTAATTTTTGAGAATGTTTACCCGGAATGGGAGAGCTACATAGGAATGGTTATAGCAAATGATGGTACGTTACCTGCTAAATTTAAACCAGTAAATGTCAACCTTATTGGAACTCCGGAAATACTCGACTCTTTTTACTATGAAATTATGTACTTCGGTCCATATAATGAAGGAGACTTTGCAAGAACAGTATGGAGTAACATTAAATGCTGCGATGACCTAGAATCGCTATCTAGTATTTCGCCACCTATAACATTTTACCCATCGCAGAAAATAATTGTATGGATCGAACTAGGCGTAGATGGAAACTGTACCAAAGAAAATAATGCGTTAGAATTAGAAATTACACTGGAGTACACAGGTGGATGGTGAAAAGGGCATAAAAATGTTTAAAACTAAATGGCTTAAAAGCAAAATAACTCATGTTCTTTTATTAACCATTATCTCAATATTTGTAATAGTATACCTCATTAAACTTCCAGGAACATTAGCATATCTTATTCCGCCAGTGTTATGGTCGCTTGCTTTCATTATAGCATATCCTTATGTAAGGAAAGGACCAGCTTCAGGTGCCAGTTTTTTAGTGACAATTTTCCTACTATCTATAACCTACATAGTTGTAAACATGTTCCTTGGACTTCTAACAGAGGTCGGAAAATCCCCCTACACACTAAGCTTGTTTGCAACTACTATAAACATGTTTTACGGCTTAAGTAAGCTTTTAGGCTTAGAATATAGTAGGGCATATTTTTCAAGAAAAGTGTTAAGCTTAGGTTCTAGAAAATCGTTTACCATAATGCTAAGTACTGCAGTGTTCTATACGGTAATTCTAATCAACCCCTATGAATACGCAAGCCTGCAAGACCTTACTGCTGTTCTTAGATTTATTAATAAGCCTTTACTACCTCTGCTAGCTGAAAACATATTCTTAACAGAAGTAGTTATTTTGGGCGGACCCCTATACTCTTTAACATATAAGGCAATTATTCTAATGTTCTATAGCCTCTCACCAATTCTACCTAACTTACCATGGACCGTATATGGTCTAGTCAATGTCCTCCTGCCTTTAATAGGGACTTTAATTATAATGAATTCTAGAAGCGTATCAATAATGTGCCGTAACGTTGTAGGGAAGAAGGAACGTATAAAGGCTAAATCCTACCTATGGATAGCACCAATAATAATATCCTTACTTATTATCTCAGGCGCTTTAGGCATAAAACCCTATGTTATTGTTAGTGAAAGCATGAAACCAACACTCAATATAGGTGATATAGTACTTATATGTAAAGCGGAATTTAGCAAGGCAAAAATAGGTGATATAGTAGCCTATTTTGATGGAGAAAAAGTGGTCATTCATAGAGTACACAACATTGATAAAGCCAGTGAAAAGTACATGTATTTAATAACTAAAGGTGATGCTGTCGAAAACCCTGATCCCGTATTAGTGAGCAAGGAGATGTTTCTAGGAAAAATGGCTTTCAAAATTCCCTACATGGGTCTAGCTATAATATACTTAAAGGAAGCCCTTAACTATGTCTTACTTAACCTTAAAAACGTCATGGAATCTATTAAAATAGCATTTGTAAGCATGTTAATTTTTATAGTAGTTAATACCTCAAACTAGTGAGGACTATTTGACATTGAAACTAAAATTTAAACTAAAACCTAATATAACATCACGTAAATCCTTACTACGTTCTCTTTACCGTAAAAAAGTTCTCTTCTTAATTCTTTTAGCTCTCCTAATAATTAATGTCATAGGAGTAATAATTGTAGCTTCTATGCACACGCAAATTAAGAAGAAGGTAGTATTATATAAGATTAGACACAATATTTTATTTGACTATATTGCATCTTTAAGACCTAATATCTTATACAATGTCTCTGTAATTAAACCTGAAGAAACCACATACCTTAAACTTGTGAAACTGATTAATGTTACTGAAACATATAGGGTATACTCCGATAAAAATATCAGGGTAGAAGGAACCCATACTTGTAGTGTTCTTTTAGAAGCCCCTGGTGAATGGAAAAAGGAGCTTTACAAATGTCCTTCCACAAATTTTAGGAGTAATTATTTAGATGTTAAATACACCTTTAATGTTTCAAAGATACTTTCATATATTGACATCATTAGGAAGGAA
>QMRV01000197.1 GCA_003649445.1 Thermoprotei archaeon
ATACTAACTAACAATTAAAGGTGACAAGCTAGTGATTTAAAGAATAGAAACAAATTTACACTGCATACTAAAACCGCCAGCTCCTCACTGTCTCTTCATTTAATGTTAAAAGCGGTATATATTCGTTCCTGAGTTTAAAGATAAAATCTACCTCTCCACTATTCTGTCTCCAATAAAAACAGCATTCTCAACTAGGTGTAGTGGAGAGCGTAGAGTTATTAAAGCTAGCCTAGTAAAGTGGGAGACAACTACACATTCCATAACGAAAGGCTTATACTTCTTTTTTAAGTTCCATATAGATTCCTCGAAAACTTCCAAGTAACCATACACCCAGGCATTTAAAGCTTGCATAATAAATGGATCTGCAAAGTATATTTTTCGCGCTTTTCTGTATTCAGGCATCTTCCTGTTGAGGTCTAGCTCAAACCACTTTCTCTTCTTGTTGTAGATTACTTCTCTTAACTCCCTACTCAGCAACTTCACATACTCGATGAATTTCATGCACGCCGGTGTTCGGCCAGAGGTTTTAGAGGATATGAGGTCAATTTTTCTTTTCTAGCTTAATCCTGTAATCTCCGACTCTGAGCCTCTAAGCGTCCTTCTCTCCCCTCAGCTTCATAGCACCCCTAGGAATGGGCTCCTCCCTCAGGGAGGCCAGCTTCTCGATTACCCTGCGCCTAATAGTAGGCTCCAGTCTCTTCGGGACTTGAAGGCCTTGGATGAAAGCTCGACCCTGTACATGCTGAAAATTGGGAGAAATGGGAAGAGAGTAAAGAGGAGAACTAGAGAGCTAGCAAAAAGAGGATATATGCTTCTTTACAAGGGGGTCTCTCTAAATCCTTTAAATCTAGAGGAGTTATTACGGTCGATAAACTCGGGGTGTCGATAACCCGATAGCTTTGAGATTAGCGTTTATAATACTCTTTGATTTCGCGTTTATGATGGCAAATGTATTTATATTTGTGGTTGTGGTTTGTTGTTTGATGTTTAGATATATTGAGGTTGATCCTGAGGTTTGTGGGGGTAAGCCTGTTATTAAGGGTACTAGGGTTACCGTTGAGGTTATCTTGGAGTCTCTCGCTAATGGTTGGAGCGTTGAGGAGACGGCGAGGGAGTTTAAAATACCTAGAGAAGCCGTCCTGGAAGCGTTAAGGTATGCTTATAGGATTGTGAGAGAGGTTAGTATTGTTAAATGATATTGGCCGATGAAAATGTACATTATTCTCTGATAAGAGAGTTGAAGAGGCTAGATGTGGATGTTTTGCCCGTGGTTGATACCGATTTTAGAGGCGTTGCTGATGAAGAGTTAGTAGAGATCGCTAATAGGACTGGGAGGATTTTACTAACTAGAGATTCGGACTTTGTAAGGATCGCTTTAAAGAGAAAGATTAGAACTGGCGTAATCTATATAGCTATACCTGTAACAAAGGAGAATTACCGTAGGCTGGCCAGATTGATAAGGAATAACTTGAGGAGGTGCAGGAGGAAATTGATGATCGTCTACGAGGGTTACGCTGAGTTAATCAGTATCTAAATATTCTCTCTTGGTACCGTCTTAGCCGTGAATTGTTAGGAGCTTATGCATAAGATTCATCATAAGCGTATAAAACGTGTACATGCTACTCCTCTAGCCGCTTAACAGCCTCCTCGAGCGGTATGGTTTCGCCTCTCCTGTGCTCCTCAAGGGCCTCTCTCAGGGCTTCGCCACCGTGAACAAGGCCCAGCTACTCCAGGGCCTGTCGGAGTACGAGCTGTGGGCCATGGCCTACCCCTGCAGCACCTACAACGAGTTGCTGAACCCGCTGAGGTACGCTAAAATACTGATGGACAAGCAGCCGCCTACCTAAACCTGGTCTGCATCTAGATCTCAACTGTGTGTTTCGACGAATACCTAATCCATCTATTTTTGGAATTTGGATAGTGGAAATTTACTCATAGCGAGCTTGGCTACAGTCAGATGTCCTATAGCCTCCAAGTTCGCTCTTACCACGCTCTGCCATCTCTCCCAGAGACCCATCCTTTTTAGCTGCCCCATGTCAACCATGTAGTAGTGAACTCTGATGTCCACTACCAAGTCCCTGTCCCGAAATGATATATGAACTAGCGGCGACAGCGATTTGTTCTTCTCGTTATAACTGTACAAGTCCACACCGCCTATTATATTCTTCACACTGGTACCTGTCACTAACCTTGACGTTGTACGGGTGGTGGGCGGGCTGGCCGCTTACGGAGTAATGGCGTCGGTCGCGGTCCTGGCCTCCGTGGCCCTAACGGCAGGGATAGACGCTGTGAAGAGAGCCGTAGAGTGGGTCCTCGTCGTAGGTCTCGTCCTAGCCTCCACCGTGCTGTCCGGGAACCCGCTCCTGGTCGTTGTCGCGGGCGTGGGGCTGGGGGTATTCGCCCTCGCTATCTGGCTCTACCCCAGCGAGTTCGGCCTGGTCTACAGGACGGCCGCCGCCACGATGCTGTTCTGGGGCCTAGCCACTCTAGTATTCGCCTTCATCGTCAGGATGGTTACAGCAATAGCCCCCATGCTAACCTACACGCCAGACCTCGGCTTCCTGAATGCAGTGTATGTTAATGCGACGATGGTAGCCAACTTCATAATACTCTTGCCGGTGATAGCTAGCCTCTACACCTTGATGAGGCTGTACATGACCAGCAGGAGAGCAAGGGAGGTTGGAGCTGTGTTAAAGCAACTGAGGAGCTAAGGCATCTTCATTGGTCCCCCTACGTTGAGTGCGGGCTGCTAGGGTAGAGCTTCTCAAGTCTTCCGTCGGGATGGAGGAAGTAGAACTCCACGCTCTTAACCACGTGCTTATAGCGTTTAAGCCACTCTTGGGGGACTCGGATATCATTGCCGAAGACTAAGAACCTTCTCTCGGCGTCGATACGCTCTAGGAAGAGCACGTGCTCCGAGATATTTGAAAACTTAGCAGATGGTATCCTCTCCCCTCTAACCATGGAGAAATACTTGACATCGCCGACTATTTTGTAATCGGGCGACACTAGGTCGAAGCACTTAGGCCAATCTTTTTTCTTTTTAGGCGCGAGTTCCACGCCAAAGTATTGTGACATAACCTTTCTAGCAAAGTCTTCAAATGACCTATAATCTCGAGCAGCACGCTTTCCTCCTTTCCTAAGGTTGTTCTCGGCTTCTGATTTAACGAAGCATACTATTCTTCTCTCTAGGTTCACGTGCTCGACTCGATAGCCAGCAGCAAGCCACCCGTCCCTGGCTTGAGCGTTTCCTCCGTGGTTAGCCCACCACGCCCTATGAACCCTAGCAGAGCGGGGGAGTGTAAAGCCGAGGATCCTCTCAATCTCCTCGAACGTCATCTCTATGCGCTCTCTCCTCAAAGCTCTCAAGCTCTCCCCAAGTAGAGAATACCTACCCATAAGGAGCACCTCGAGCTCTCATATCTTTATTATGCACTTCCCGCCATTTTAAGCCTCCTAGCAGGATTATCGATACTAAAACTGTTACGTTTTCACCTTCATTCCTTTTTCGTCTTTGAGGCTTTTACTAGGAATGGTATTGTAGAAATCATCAGTAGGAACCCTGCGAGGTATGGCAGGCTCGGGGACGTTGCGGCGAGCGCACCAGTAACTAGGGGCATTGCTAGGAATACTGTGGAGTTCAGTGCCGATATGCCAGTGGAGACGAGAGCTGCCTCTTCTCTTGATATTGTTTTGAAGAGCCAGTTTCTGTTAAAGACGAACCACGCTGAATCGAACATTCTCGTAATGAAGCCGAGAAGGAGTAGTATTTCGAAGGGCGGCTTCACGTAGAATACGAGTATTGCAATAGCCACGCCTATGGTGGAGAGCATCATTGTGTGGAAGCCGTAGCGCTCTGGTATTTTGTTTACTATGAACATCGAGGCCACTGTGGCTAGGCTTATCGACGCTTCGAACAAGGCTATGTGGAATAGGTTTCCGCTATACTCTTCGACTATGTAGTTTACGACGACGAAGATCGGGATGAATTGCCAAGCCAGCAGGTACAGCATGTTGGCCGCGAAGTACAGCCTTAGCTTGCCCCTGAGTACCTCGGCCA
>QMRV01000198.1 GCA_003649445.1 Thermoprotei archaeon
AATCGTTAGAAAGGCACTCGAAATCTCCGTCTCTGATCCCAGAATACCTTCTCTAGATCCTCCTGAAGCATATGCTCTAGCAATAGCATATAAAGAAAACTGCATATGCTTAACAGAAAACAAGGGCGTATTGAGGCTTGTTGAGTACTATAATGAGTTCAAGAAAGTAAAAGTTTGGAGAAGCCTAGAACTCTTTAAATACTTGTACTCTAAAGGCTTAATAGAAGACTTTGAAAAGGAGTTAGAAAATTACAGTAGGGATACAGGCCATGTTTTCCCTAAGAAAAGATTTAGCTAAAAAAGCAGGATATAAAGAAAAACATATACTCGAAGACGAGTTTGAGCGTAGTATTAGACGTAAGTACGCCGACTGGAATTTCATAGAAAAACAGCCCCCTAGAATAAAAGCAGCACTAAAATACTACATAGAAACAGGAGACCTAAGATTAGCCCAAAAAATAGCTAAAATGAATATTGAAGAATTCTACGAACTAGTGAAAAAAGCTAAAATACCAATAGTAATTATTAGAGAATATTAAAATAAAATAGCGAAAACACATTATTCACGCACTAAGAAAAATATTATAATAAATTCGCAAACAACTCCTAAAACAAACTAAAATACTTCAAAACAGACTAACTTATTTACGCTCAGGACTTCTCTTTACACGCTTAGCAAAAATAGTATGCAGCCACAATTACCAGCACTAAGACAACTACAGTAGCCGTTAAGAAGAGAAGACCAAAAATACTGCTTACCGCAGTCTCTTCTTTACTGACTCTACCTCCATGCTCACACCTCTAACTCAACTTTAGCACCCGGCTTAGGCAACTTCCAGTAGTAGTACTTCCCTATCTTCACTCTTTTTAATCCCTTAGCCTCAAGCTCTCCACGAACCCTAGAAAGAAACTTCTCCAATAACCCATACTTATCGTAAAGGACGACTCCGTCATAAATAATATTGAGAAGAAGAGGAGTAAGCTTCCTCACTTTCAAAAAACTAGAATACTCCATATCAAGCACAGTAAGCCTCACAGAAGAAGGAAAATACTGAGACACCGCTCTATACACATATACATGCCTCTTCTTCTCATCAACATCAAGCCCCTCCCACAAAACAAGCAAATCCACATCACTCCTCTCACTCTCCTCACCTCTAGCAACAGAACCAAACAAAATAACCCCAGCTACAAACCTATTCTCCACAACCATTCTTTTAACACACTCAACAGCAATCTCAAACAAACCCACAAAACATACTATCTACAAAACTTTATACACTTAACTACTTCCTTCCAAAATTAACTCCAACTATATCCACAGTTAGGCATATTCTTTCAACAAATACTTCGCCAATATCGAAGAATCAATGACTCCCTCTATCACCCCTCAACCACTTACAAACAGTTCCAGAAGGCAATTCAGGAACATCCCTTAAATGCTCCTCAGTCCTCTTAAGAATCATGTCAACCTCGTATTGAGAGATCCTTTCCTCAATAAACTTTCTTATTTCCTCACTCCAATTAACGTCCTTAAACTTATTCATTTTCTCTTTAAGCTTCTTCGGTACCCTAATACTTATAACTACAGACATACGTTTATACCTCGTATTGCACTTCGTTAATACAGTACCATCACTAAAACATATAAACATTGATAATACAACTCTGAAATACTAAATAGAAGTCAAGTCCACTTAGCTCATTGAGATAAAGTTAAATATTTTAAACAACAAGTTACTTGGATGCCTTCAATTAGCACTGAGCTATACGAATTTATAATTAAAGTAGTAGACGAGAGAGTCAAGGAAATTAAAGTGACTCGTGAGGAATTTGATAAGCTGATTAGAGAAGTGAGGCGGCTAGCCGAAAGTATCGGTAAGTTGACTGAAGCTCAAAAACGCACAGAAGAAAGGCTTAATGAGCTTGCGGAAGCACAAAAGCGTACTGAAGTGAGAGTTGATGAGCTTATTAAGGCTTTGAATGAGCTTGCTGTGGCTCAGAGACGTACAGAGGAGCGTGTTAATAGGCTTTCGGAGGCTTTAAACGAGCTTGCAGAGGCTCAAAAACGTACTGAGGAAAGAGTTAATGAGCTTGCTGAGGCGCAGAAACGCACAGAAGAAAGAGTCGATGAGCTTTCGAAGGCTTTAGAAGCACTTGCTGAAGCTCAGAAGCGCACTGAAATGAGATTAAGTGAGCTTGCTGAAGCGCAGAAGCGTACTGAGGAAAGAGTTAATGAACTTGCTGTGGCTCAGAAGCGTACTGAGGAGCGTGTTGATAAGTTGGCTGGGGTTGTCGGTTCTCTGGTTTTGGCTGTGGGCGAGCTTTCTGATAGTGTTAAAATGTTGAAAGTAGAGGTTGGTAGGCTTAGTGAGACTGTGGGTTTTGGTTTAGAGGATATTGCTAGAGTAGTTTTACCTGGCTGGCTTCAAAGACATACAGGGATTTACGTAGAAGAGCTTCGGAGAGAGTTCTTCACGGTTAATGGAGAGGAAATAGAAGTCGATTTATTCGGCGAAGGCTTAAAAGACAAGAAAAAAGTATTTGTTGTAGGCGAAGTCAAGTCAAGAATATACAGACACGACGTAGAACAGTTTTACAGAAAATACTCTAAATTAAAGAAAGTACTCCCCAGAGATAAGCTAATAGGAGTACTATTCGGTTACCTTATTCACCCATCAGCTCGAAAACAGGCTCAGAAACACGGATTTTACACAATAGCATCTTACGAAAGATAGTTTAATACCACAGCATTACTTCCTTAGTTAAACACTTTATCAAAATCCCTTAGCTAAAGCCAATAACTAAACATGAAAAGATCCTTTAAAACTACTTAATTTAATGAAAGAACCTTAAAACACCAAAACCCTAAATAAAACTATATACTACATAGACACTAGCAATCTCAAACAAAAGTGCTATTACTCTGTGAACTAGCTTGTGCATGTTTTAGAGTTTAGTGAGCCTACTATTTTGATGCTTACTTCTTTAAACGCCTATAAGGCTCACACATTAAAACACACATCAACACACAAGTATACTGCTCCTAATAGGCTTTAATAAACTAAACTACAGCCACAAAACCATAAGCAATAAGCCCGGAACCGAGTAACTAATATAGGATAACCAAAAACACATAAAATAACCTTACGGGCAATACGAGACTATCTGGTTAAAGTTTTGTGAAGGTGCTGTTGTTTTTCTTTTGCTGCTTCTCGCTGGCTGTAGTTTAGCTGTGTTGTGGTGTAGAAGTAAGTGTTAGACATGTTTACCTATATTTAGCTTAATGTATATTAGGGTGGAGTGTTCGTCAGCTTGAATACTAATTACTAGTTAGCTACATGTTTAACACAGCATGAGAATGATTTAGACGGGAAAGGGGGGAATAGTAGTTGGTCTACATGCTACTATAAGCACACATACAGCTAACAAACACGCAGCAAACAAGCCAACAGGACAGTCTCGGACAATATCACCAATCAAAGCAAACAGAGCCCCTAAGCCCTTCTCTCGTCCAAGATTTTCAAGAGAAATTAAGTACAGTACTATACTATTCAATCATTACTTATGGTAAAGCAATTACAAGTAAAAACAAGAGATTCGAGGTTAAGGCCTATGCAAAATTATATTTCTGCATCTCTCTTAAAAACAGCACCTTTTAGCCATTGTTCGAAAAATTCGGAAGAAGATAAATTTATATTAACCTTCTCTTAACCTTAAGAGAAAAATGGAGTTAAGCCTAATCTTAGCTGCAATATTTATAATTACAAGCTCAATACTCTTGGCATTTATACTCTGGATCATTTGGAGGTATCAAAAGATAGTTGACATGATAAATAAATTTACATGGGATGTATTCGAAAAAGTCGATAATCATGATTTATCTTACGGACTGCAAGTCTGCATAAATTTAATTGAAAAAGGCGGAAAATATAAGTTACCTTTATCAATTATCCTACCTTTATCCGGAATTTTCGGGCCTATTAGAGGTAAAATATGCACTGAATACGTAAGAGTAGATTTTGAAGATTGTTTAGACAATATATTTAAT
>QMRV01000199.1 GCA_003649445.1 Thermoprotei archaeon
AATGGCTCAGTATACTATTTACCTTACCAGTGGATTGTGCCTTTTGCTAACTTTAGTGCAGGGCTGTATAGAATTGATGTTAAGCCGCTTTTCGGTGCGCCTAGAGACTTGATAATTGCTATTATTGCTAAGAATAATAGTGAGCGGTATGTTTGTGCAGACGGACTAGTATTTAATCTCACTGAATGTAAGTGTAAACTACAGTGCGTTAGACCAGTAAACAAAATATATGGTGTAAACGAGTATATTGCTCCTACACTAAACTACTCTGAATACCATTTCATAGGGCTGGCTACACTAAACTGGCTTGACCCGTCTTCGGCTTCTCTACTTAAGCCTTGGCTACTAGACAACGGTACTACGCTAGCAGTATACAATCTAACAATAACTTACATCAACGGTTCTCAGAGAATAGTCTACTGGCAAATAGTCGCAGTTACCTCTATTAATCTAGAAGTAAACGCAGTATACGACGACAGCGGAGTCTACGTAGTATGGAATGTAAGCTACTCGCACTTGATTCCAAGGTGGCTTGCAACAAGACTCAATTTAAGTGAAGAAAAGCCTTATCAAGCGCTAAGACTTTCAGCATTCTACAAGAAGAAAGAGCTCTGGAGAGTTAAGCTAGGCGAAGTACCAGATACACTCGATTTATCCGACTCGCCTTTCTACAGCTACGGTGCGATCTACGTTAACTACAGTACTCTACAGAAGATTTTTGGCTTCGAGAACGCTACAGTGCGCTTTATTATCTTGTGGACTGCAATCAATATACCTTTCGCCAAGTCAATTAACGTAAAGTTCGCGCCTATTGCGGTTGAGTGGGTTAGGTTTAGGAATATGAGCGACCACTACTACTGGCAGTTTAAAGTGAGAGTAATTACTGGTAATAAAGCCGGCCCAGTCTTGAGAGCTGGCTCAGGTGTACTGAAGTACATTGATATTAGCTGCCTGCACTGCCCAAGGAACGCCATAAGGATTTCTAATGAAATAGAGTTCTATGAAGTTAGGACACCGAAGTTCAAGATAGGTGGACCTAACATAGTGTTTAAGGTATGGTATGTGCCTCGCCCAACACGGAATCTAGTGTTCTACGAGTATTGGGGAGAGTTCTATGGGCCCGGCGGGTGATTGAATGCAGCCTGTAGTAGAGTATTTTTTGGTAGCAGTATTGTCGGCTGTAGTTCTGGGCGCGGTGCTTTACTACGTGTACTTTATTCCGCGTGGAATACAGGTGAATGTTGTGAAGTGGGAGGCTTTAAAAGAAGCCTACTTAGCGGTAAACAGTAACCCAAGTCAGGGCTACACGTTGCCGAGGGAAGCAGTAGTATATGCTTATCCCGCTAAACTGAGAATAAACAATATTTCGATTACAGTGACTAGTGTGAGGCTAGTGTGGAAGTGTGCTTCTCCTTCAGTAGATCTGCGGGGAGTCTGGCACTTAAGGGGTAATGGGACACACGCATTCCTCTATAGCACTCTATATATTGTTGATAGGGGTAGTGTTCTAGAGGTATACTACTATAATGCTTCTGTAGAGAAAACAAAGTTTCTTGGCTTTAGTGAGCACAGTCAACCAGTATTCACCATATTTACTTCAAATGCGACAATATACTTTAATGGCACAGCAGTCTACAGTTTCACGGGAAATAGGAAAATTGTAGTGAAGTGTTTTGAGCTAAAACCGTAAAATTAAATTATTTTCGCTTCGTTTTTTATATATGCCTGTAGATGAGCTTGTATTTGCTTTACTCGGCTTAGTTGTCGTAGCTATTGTAGTCTCATATGGACTCATAGAATACCATTGTACAGTGAATCACTGCATTGAGCTTTACTACGCGAAAATCAATGCTTCTAGAGATCTTTTCTACTACTACGATGAGTTAGTTGTTGTTTCTCCTATTCCATATAACCAGAGTATTGTTGTGAGGATGAGAGGATGAATCTTGGGCGTTTCATGGAAGCCTGTTTAATCGTGGTAGTGTTCTTTGTTTTCACTTCACTTTGCTTCATTATGATACGTGCACCCAGTAATCCAAGCTACCAGACAGTTGAGCGCGCCATAACATTCTATATGCTTAACCACCCCTTTGACGAGGAGAGCTTCAAGGAGTTTATCTTAAAGTGTTCTAGTGAAGTAGCCTTCATTAAAGTAAAGCACCTCTATGACACTGAAGTCGATATTACTGTCTATGAAACAGAGTGCTACAATTATGTTACTTTCAGATTCGTTTGGATTTACTATGGTGTAGGAAACTACACGCTGGTTGAGCTAGGTGTGAGAACATGAATAGGCGGGGGCAGTTCTTTCTACTAGCAGCACTACTACTGTGCTTCCTTCTTCTGCTAAGCTTAGCTGCATACAGGATGTATGGTCCTGAGCCTAAGGTCTACATTAAGCGTGACTGGATTCAGCAGGCGCAGCTTGTGCAGCTTGCCCGTGTTTGGGTTAAAAGCGATTTCTGTATACTGTGTATTAGACAGACTTCACTTCTCTTAAAGCAGCTTAACCAGACTTACCGACTTGATATACCTGAGACAACTAACAGTACTTTCAGAGACAGAGTGTTGCTGAATACTACGGGTTACGCTAACTACACTGTAATATTCTATGTTCACGGCAAAAGATACGTCAAAGTAACAGTCTACTACTCATACGTGTTTCAGGGATTCTATAGGAAGCAGATTACTCCAACCGAATTTGTAATCTACAAGAACTATACTTTGACATACTATCACGTCTATGTGAGTGGGTGGGGTAGTGTTACAGTGTATCCTTCGCTAAAAGACCCGCTTGAAAAAGCTGATTTGCGGTATTTGGGTGGCGGCGAGTGGATTGTAGGTTTTCCGAGTAACATGACTTCGTATACTCTATTCGATCAGTTTGAGATTCCCGTTAGGATAGGTGGTTGATGTGGAGAGGGTTGTTGAGACTCTTCTTGTGTCTATTTTAACGCTTGTAGCAGTACTATACGTGTACCCTATGATAAACGGTATTTCGTTGAGGCTTGATGATAATCAAGAGTTTATTACTGATGTTTACTACGTGTACTTGACTCAGGGTAGTGTTCTACGGGGCTATTATCTTAGAAACGTGACGTTAATGAATAGTAGTATAGTTTTTCAGACGGCAGTGTTGTTTAATGGCAGTGCTTCAAGAGTAATCGGCAGCAGTATTATTAGAGTTAAAGAAAACATGACTCTGGACGGCTTCTGTGTACTACACATATACTTTAAAGACGGCTATGTGTGGATAGAAAAACCATAAATATTTTTGCTCAATTATTTACTTGATGAAAGACCTCATTAAGCTTAAGAAAAAGGAGCTTAAAGAAAAACAGAGAGTAGCTAGAGAATTATCAAAGTTAAGTAAGAAAGGGCTTCTCGGTAAAAAACTTAGAGTATTTCTCGAGGAAGCGGATAAGGATTTAGGTGAGCGGCTTATCTTAAGGGGTTTTGAAGAATGAAGAAGTATCTTGTTTTAGGTTTTCTTGGACTTGGAGTAATTTTAGTTCTTTTGACTGTTACTGCAGTAGCTTTTGTTAAAAAACTCTTGCTTTTCCACATGTAGCTTACTTCAACTTGGCACTAGTGTACGCTGCTTACCTCGATGCATTCACTGAAACTGTACGTAGATTGGGCTATAGTAGTATTATTAGAAAAAGGATAAGGAGGCTAGAGTAGCTGGACTGCAGGCACTACTTAAAGTCGAGTTAATTTTAGTAGCATATGCTCTACTAGTATTCTTCCTAAACTTCACTATTCTATGTCTTTTCATAATACTTTAACAATACTCGTATTCAAGCATATTTCTGAAGTACCTGAGCCTCTACCGAAGGACGTGCCTGTAGCGGTAGTAGTTGATGGAGAGAAGAGGCACCCGCTAATACAGTTCCTACTCTACTTACTATCATCGCTAATTCCCTTAGGCACTGTAATGTTTGCTCTAGGAAACCAAGTAGGCATAGTACTTGCAATAATAGGCGTAGTGAGTCTAATGAAAGCAGTTTTCTAAAAACTTATATCTATCTTAAATAATATAT
>QMRV01000200.1 GCA_003649445.1 Thermoprotei archaeon
ATATTAATTACTATATAAAACCATGATTCTAAATACCAGTACTCTTAAAACTTAGTATAGTCTATACCGCAAATACGGGGTATTAAGTGTCAGTATTTAAGAAGTCTATGAAAGAAATAGCCACATTCATAAGGAACTCCATAAAGTTAATTGATGATAAAGAAGTAGAGGGTATGTTGAAAGTACTTATTGAAGCATATAGAACTACAGATAAAAGAAAAATCCTCGTTATGGGTGCTGGACGTTCCGGACTTATTGGAAGGGCTTTTGCAATGAGGCTTATGCATTTAGGATATAACGCTTTTGTTCTTGGAGACACTATTGTTCCTAGAATAGGAAAAGAAGATATTGTCATCGCTATCTCAGGTTCTGGAAGAACAAAGCTCATAATTACCGCAGCTGAAGCAGCTAAAGCTGTGGGTGCAACGTTAATAGCTTTAACGACTTACCCTGATTCGCCGTTAGGAAAGCTTGCAGATGTTGTGGTAAGAATACCTGGAAGAACAAAAATAGCTAAAGAAGAAGATTATTTTGCAAGACAAATTCTCGGGATACATGAACCTCTAGCTCCTTTAGGAACGCTTTTTGAAGATACATGTATGGTGTTTCTTGACGCATTAATTGTAGAACTTATGCATAGACTAGGTAAAAGAGAAGAAGAGATTAGGCTACGCCATGCGAATATTGAAATATGAGAGAACAAGGAATGTATGTTTTAAGAGAATTTGACCCTTGGAAAAATCCCTTATGCACATGCCCTCCTAAATACTCTCTACATCCATATACAGGTTGTAGTTTTAAGTGCATTTACTGTTATACAACATCTTATATTAAAGCATCCCAAAGCACTCCTAAAAGAAATTTCATTAACAGGTTAATTAGAGACTTAAGAAAAGCTAATCCACAATATCCTATAACAATAAGTAATAGTAGTGACCCTTATCCTCCAATAGAGTTAACATTAAAACTTACAAGAAGAACCCTTGAATTACTATTGCCAAGAGGATATAAAGTTCAAATAATTACTAAGAGTATTCTCGTAGCAAGAGATGCCGACATTCTTTCAAAGTATAATGCTACCGTAAGCCTAACCATAACAACATTAAAGGATAGTATAGCTAAAATTATAGAGCCCTATGCTCCTCTACCGCGCTTAAGGTTAAGGGCTATAGAGAAGCTTGTTAAAAATAAAATACCAGTAGCTGTAAGAGTTGATCCTTTAATTCCATACGTTAATGATGATCCATACGATATCTCTAAGTTAATTAAATTCTTAGCTAACTTAGGTGTTCAACATATTATTACATCAACATATAAGGTTAAACCGGACAATTTTAAAAGAGTATGCTCAGCATTACCAAATATTAGAGATAAGTTAAGAGAGCTTTACTATATGTGTGGAGAATATAAGCATGGCTATCGATATTTACCTAAAAAATTAAGGAGAGAGTTGCTGAAGATTGTTATTGATGAAGCTAAAATCTATGGACTAACATGTTCAACATGTAGAGAGGGGTTTCCTGAATTCCAAAATGCTCCTACATGTGATGGAACACATTTAATCCCTGAAAGAATAAACACAAGCCTTGCAGGTGTTACTTTATGATCAGAGTGCTTGTAGGTACTAAAAATCCTTCGAAAATTAAAGGCGTAAGAAAAGCTTTCGAGAAAATGTTTAAAATAAAAGTAGCTATAGACTACATGCCTGTAATAACAACAGTTCACCCGCAACCTATAGGCCTTAAAAATGTATTAAGAGGTGCTATTGAGAGAGCGGTAAGGGTTAAAGAAAAGGCTAAAGAAAAATACCATTACTATGTGGGCGTAGAAGCTGGAATAGTGCCAATACAGTGGACATCGACAGGTTATATGGACTTCCAGGTAGCAGCAATAGTTGATAATAAGGATACATTGTCTCTAGGGTTCGGCCCTGGGTTTGAGTTTCCAAGGGAAGTAGTGGAATATGTTGTTAGAGGGCTGGGTGAAGCTGAAGATGTTATGGAGAAAATTTCAGGGATAGAACGTATAGGAGATAAGATGGGTGCAATAGGGTTCTTAACGCAAAACATAATTACACGAGATCTGCTATCAGAACTGGCAGTAATTATGGCATTAATACCCAGGTTAAATATAGAACTATACGGTAAATTACCTAAAGTATATGAAGTCCTCAAAGAACTTAATTAGTGAGAATGATTAATATTTAATTACAATATTAATCATGATATTTTAGATCAGGTGTAACTATGGAATTTAAAATCATGGACGGTGATGTTGTAAAACTCATAGATGGTTCTCTATGGTTAGTATCATGGAATATTCACGACGTACCGTACAGTATTATAGCATTACCCTACTACGTAATCCGTAATGGTAAGAAAATAATAATAGAATCTATGCTAGATGCTTTAGAATATGCTAGAGAAAAATACCCCTATTTAATGGAAGTTATTGAGTCATATGATAGAATTTTACCTAAAATACGTAGGAATATTGTTAAAAAGGTGTTTAGTGCGAGCAAGTACTTAACCGAAACACTGCTAAGCAGTGACGAAGTAAGTAGGCTAATTAAGGAATTCGTCTTTATGATAGCTTCTGAAGCAGGAATAAGTGTTGATTCTTTAGGCATAACTTTCATACCTGAAGAGCTAAAGTTTTTCAAACCTAAAGTTTACCTTATTGTTTATGATGAAAGCATAGGTTTAAAAGTTTATAATGCTTTGAGAAGACTATTTTTCACTACAATGTTTTTTGAACATTTAAAAGGAGACTACGTACATTCAAAACTTAAAAACTATGGTATCTACGTTAAGGTTTCAACTAACACATTAAACTATTTATATTCTAGAAAGGTTCTTAGCGGAATATTTTATGGAAAACTAGAATACCATGTTAAGATTTTAAGAAATATTACCTATAGTTTTGCAGAGTTTAATGTGCAGAATCTAGGTAGAGTCGTTGTATTAGCTAAGGTCCTAAATGATAAGTATTCGCTGTTCACACCAGCAGAGTATGATATACAAGTTATAGATGTTGCTGAAGGGGATTTTAGAGCTAGGTTTGCAAGTAAGGTTGTAGCTTACAATGAAGGTTATAAGGAGCATTTATGGAAGGGGGCTTCTGTTCTAATTCAAGGTAGGCTTGAAAAAGTACAGAACATAGCTGAAGATGAAGAATATTACAGGATAACTGTCGGTTTTTCTAAAGACATACTTTTACCCACTAGAAGGCTTTACACACCTTTAGAACCTTAACCATTGTAGTGTTCTTTCTTAGTGCGTATTATATAGTATTCTTAAGAACACATATATAATCAAGCTTTTCCTAGCTAGTCCCGGGTATGTATATGGCAGAGAATCCTTATGAAATGGCAATTAAACAGTTGAAGAAAGCTATAGGTATTCTTGGATACGATGAAACAGTATTAGATGTTCTTAAAGTTCCTCAAAGAATTCTTGAAGTTAGTATTCCAGTGCGTATGGACGATGGCAAGGTTAAAGTATTCAAGGGATATAGAGTTCAACATAATAATGCCTTAGGACCGTATAAGGGTGGTGTAAGGTATCATCCAGGTGTTACTAAAGAAGAAGTTATAGCTTTAGCTATGTGGATGACTTGGAAATGCAGTGTTGCAGGTTTACCTTACGGTGGAGCTAAAGGAGGTGTTATAGTTGATCCTAGAAAGCTCTCTCAAAGGGAATTAGAGAAGCTTTCTAGAGGCTATATTAGAGCTATAGCGCCAATAATAGGCCCTTATAAAGACATTCCTGCACCTGATGTTTACACTAACCCTCAAGTTATGGCTTGGTACATGGACGAGGACAGTAAATTGAAGGGATATAACGTCCCAGGAGTTGTCACAGCTAAGCCTGTAGAACTATGGGGTTCTCGTGGTAGAGAAGAAGCAACAGGATATGGTGTTGCAATAGCCGCTAGGGTAGCTTCTAGAAAATATGGCTTACCATTCGAAGGAGCAAGAGTAGCTGTACAGGGATATGGTAATGTAGGCTACTCTTCTGCACTATTC
>QMRV01000201.1 GCA_003649445.1 Thermoprotei archaeon
TATGATGCCATTAACTTGGGGATCTCCAACTCTTAAATTTAGGCTAGATAATACAGTGTACTCAGTTTGGCATGAATTTAGTGCTCCTCATCCAGTTAATGTAGAGGAGAAGCTGAGGAGATTGAAGGATGGAGAGGATATATTTAGTGTAATAAAGCGAGAAACGACTAGGAGATTTGATATTGTAGTCATGAAAGGTGATTATGATACCCTCTTTAAGGAGAAGCCTAAGTTTAGTGAAGTTGAGAAGATGAGTTTAGAAGAGTTTTTAGATTTACCCAATAAGTACTTTAAGCTCATAGAGGGGAAGATTGATATATTGATAGAATGCAAGGAGAGGCCATTTGATGAATGGAAGGATGATGTGGAGGAACAGATCATTCCATACTTCAAAACGTACAAGCCTAAGAGGATGGTTATCATCTCTGCATATCGAGTCCCAGAAAATGTTGTTAGGAACTTAGAGAGGGAGGGCATAGATGTAATAGCACCATTTAGTCCCGACGAGTGTCCTTGGGAGCAACAGAGCAGACTCATGGACATAATAAAGTGTGTGTAAGCGCTCTCTTTAATCTGTTAATAAATAGAACTAATATTTTGGCATTAATACATAAATATATATCAGCGTAAAATAATACCGATGAACACTCAATCTTTTCTTAATGAACTTCAAAAAAGGATAGATAACTGTAAGGAGTGTTATTTTGTAAATTCGTTTAATAACGAGAGCATTCCTGAGCATAGGTTATCATCTCATTGGTCATGGTGGTTTAAAAATAAGTTTCCATGCGAGAAGGAGCTTTACTATACTTTCTTTAAATATAATGGCAGGTCTAACATAGTGCTAATTACTCTTAGACCGAGCACTGAATGGGGAGTAGCAGATACTGCAGGTTTCATGCTTGCTAATGCTCTTAAGGCCTGCGGTCTCGTTGAAGAGGTACTTGAACTAATTGGAGATACATTTGTATTCTACGAGGGTATTCTGGTTACTGACTTGGTTAAGTGTAGGGGATCTGCTAAGGAGGCTAGGAAAATGAAAACCCTGCCTAGAGCCTGTATTAATTTTTTAAGGGAGGAGTTTAATATGGTTAGAGAATGCTCTGGTGAAGAACCTAAGATAATGGTTATGGGTAAGCCGAGAAGTACTCCAACACGAGACCTACTTTGGAAGTATCGGAAGGAACTCGGGATTCATTTAAGGAGTAGAAGAGATATTCCGTGTATAAGCTTTCATAGTTATAGAGTAAGATTTAGACCTAGGTACAAGCAGTATAAGGAATATTGTCAAGAGATATACGAGGCGCTAAAAAGGCTTGAAGGTAGTTGGAGTTTATCCTCATATTCCAAAGTGGAGAGGTGACATGATTAGGAAGGCTTCCTAAAGACATAGAGGAAAACTAAGGTTAAGATTTAGAAAAAAGAAGTCTTAAGCAAAACAAGCACAAGGTACTTATTTAAGTCTTCTCGCTAAAGTTTTAGTTTCCGAACTGTAATGTCTTTGAGTCCTTCAGAATATTCTAGAAGCCTAAGCATGTATAATGTTTCAGGTAATGCTGGTTTTGTATTTTGTTTTACTAAGCCTTTAGCCTTCTGTTCATTTCTCCACTCATCTATGTAATTTGTAATCTCTTTGATGAAGTGATGGAGGTCTATTGCTTCTATGCCTTTCTCCTTAGTAAGGCTATGAGCTTATTAATTTTCGGCCTCTTAGGCTCACTGATAATTACGGCTCTCTTGATGTACCTATAGTTCAAGCCGTATTCTCTCATAAAGTGTTTTTCGGCTCTCCTTAATGTATCGATTATGCTCTTTGCAATGTTCTCTGCAGTACCAGTCCAAATGGCCTTAACTTCTACTATATGAACTTCTTTCTTTTTAGGATCTAAGGCAAGAATATCTATGTCTACTCTACCACCTCTTTTTCCGGAGCCTATGGGCATGTCTGTTACTACGATATAACCTTTAAGTGTAAAGTATTGTGCAACAAGCTCTTCTACCCAAGACTTTGCTAATGGCATAAAACCACCTTAAACACGTACTTAATAATTCTATAGTACTTTTTCATTAAATAACTAGGCTTAACCTGATTTTTAGTCTCCTTAGGATACTATATCATTATAGTTCACTCCATTATCTAAATCCAATAAGATTTAGTGATCTCCTCTCTTGAGAACTTTCTATCAAAGCTTTAATATTCTCCCTTACCACCAAATAATAGTAAGAAAACGAAAAACCCATGAGGTGTAGTATCGTTAAAGGAAAGAGAACCCATAAGAAGTACTTAAATAATTATGGAAAGACCAACATCAGGAAGAAGTTGATTGTAGCAGGGATTGCTGGATTGCTAGGAGCTATTGCTACCTATCTCTTACTACAAGATAGACAGCCTCCAATAGTCAAAGTAAGGGAGATACCTGTTGATCCATCAAAATATAAAGGCTTCCTGAAGGCTAACATACAAGATCCTTCTGGAGTAAGCGGAGCCTATGCTTTGATAAAGTACCCATCTGGTAACGTATACAACGCAACTTTTTCTAAGGTGAACGATTATTACATTGCTGAAATCCCTATAACGGAAGAGGGAGAGTATTTCATCCAAATTTTCGCAAAAGACACTAAAGGTAATGTAGGAAGCATAACAAGTAGTTTCGGCTTCTTCGACAGCCCCAAACTCAGCAACGTGAATTATTTCTATGTTCCAAACACCCTGAACTTCAACGTAACAGCGAAAGATTTTAGCGGTATCTCAAAAGTTCTGTTGGAGATCATGAACAAGAATTACACGCTTTCTCCTCTCCAAATCGATTCGAGGAGGAATGGATTGTATGGTGGTAAAATACCCTTGTCTTCCGTTTCTGAAAAAATGGGCTATCGCGTTTTCGCTTTCGATAAGTTGAACAGAGCGAGCGTTTTATCTGGATCTATTAGCTTAACTTCAAAAGAACTTTTCCTGACATGGGTGAACAGCAAGGGTTATGATGCAAGCTTGGCTTCAAAGCTTTTCGATGAATTCAAGCTTGTTCAAGATCTTTTTAATGAAGGCGAGCTCAACATTCTGGAAAACGTTTTAAAAGTTGCTTGTTGGAATGACTCGGATTTGCCAAAGAACTTGGCTTACGTAGCTTTAGACCAGATACTCAGGGATTACAGGGTTGAAGATAAGACAGGAGCTGTTGACAAAATATTCAACACTTATGTCGAATTCGGTTTGAAGGACTTGACGATAGATCAGGTATACCATGCAAACAACGCGAGCTTGATAATGGGTGCTGATAGAAGCATTCTCGACGCTTTGAAGGCCATAAAGAAGTATGGAGTAAAGCTTGGTGAAATAGCTGAAGATGTTGTTGATAAAGTCGCTAATGTTCATGCAAACTTGGCTAGGTTGTTCAAGTACAACGTTACAATAAGAGATGAGGATGTTCAAGTGATAGCTGGAAGATATTCTAAGTTTTATCCGGAGTTCAAGAATTGGAGGAATCTGATGGGTTTGATACTCAGAAAAGCTGCTGAGCAAATTCAACGTTTGTTGTACGATACACATGAAGGTGGAAGGTTGGACGAACTTGCCAAGCCAGAAGCTAGAGGAAACTATGATTATTGGTGGAAGAATTATGTAAAACCATGTCTTGAGTTATCTATATACTTCTTGAAGAAAGGTGATGCAACGGAATGGGGTAATCCATACAAGCTTGAGTATCAGTTGCTCCCTCCAACTATTTTAATTCTTGATATGAAAACCGGAAAAGTTTATTGGGGTCCTTGGGCTGATAGAGTAGGAAGTTTAGAAATAGCTAGAAAGAATGTTAATTATGATCCAGAGTTGGGTATGAGTCCTGCGTTATGGTGGTTCGAGAATTATAAGAAGGATGTGATTGAGGGTAAAAAGGTTAAATCGCTTGCTTACAGGATTTCACATAATAACATTTACGCTGGAATTGGTCTTAATTGGCCAAATTGTAAGGAAGCTTATCAAGATGGTACACCTATACGAGATTACACGACACTGTTTCAA
>QMRV01000202.1 GCA_003649445.1 Thermoprotei archaeon
CCAGTTTACAGGTCTTTCAGCCTCATATATTAGCCCTCTATTCCAAAGCTCTATAAACGTTGCCTGCGTAATTTTCCTATACTCTGGACTATCAGTACCGTTTCTAATATAGTAGAAACTGCACCCAAGCCTTCTCCAAATATTAACAAGTTCTTTCTCTACTTCATCCAAAAATTCTTTACACATGCTAAGGAATTTCTCTCTACCTTCAGGTGTTTTAGCTAGTTCATGGGGATTTACTTTCTTAACTTTCTCAACTTGTACCTCGACGGGTAATCCGTTTCGATCGGCATAGAATGGTAGGAAGACGTTGTATCCCTTCATTCTAAAATATCTACCGACCATGTCTATTTGAGCGTAATGTGCTGCACCGCCAACATGCCATTTACCTGAAGGATACGGTGGTGGTGTGTCTATCACAATAATAGGCCTGGTATCTCTATGGTCAAAGTGAAACTCATAAATTTTCTCTTCATCCCAAAGCCTCCTAATATCTAACTCTTTATCTTTACCCCAGCGTTTCTCTTTAATTTTCGGAGTATACCTTATTTCACCAATAGGCATTACCTCTCAATAACGCATTTGATGATAGGTCTTTTAGCTGAAACAGTAATTTCTAGAATATCCTTTTTAACTTTACCCTTAATAAATGAATAAATTGCTGAAACAAAACGCTTCATCTTGTCCGAGAAAAAATAAGGGAGAAACCTCTGAAGTAGTCTGCGGGGAGAGACATGAAGTATGCTAAATTAGCTATAACAGTAATGCTCGGATTAATACTAAGCATAACTGCCTTCGCTGCTCTCATTAAAGCCCAAGGAGGCTACCCTCCCTACCATGCTGGCTATTTCTTTTATAACAAGTCAGTCACGTATGCCTTTGGAGTTAGCGGTAAAATATATACCATAAACCCTGAAGTTCCTGCAACTCCCAATGATTATTTCTGCCAATGGGTTACAGTTATGATAAGCTATAAATATGGCTATTGGATACAGCTAGGCTATCTAAAATCCTTAGTAAAGCCACTTTCGCAAAGCGTTCCAACAATGAACTTCTATATAGAGATAGTAGACGAACAAGGGCCTCCTAGACATATTTATCCAGATCCCGTACCGCAGGAGGGTATCACGTATACGTATAAAATAATTCCAGCATTTAGCGACAATAAGTGGAAATGCATTATTGAGAAGGGAGCAGAAATAATATACGAAGGATTAGAAGAAACAAACCCGTTTAACTGTGTAGATTTATAGGCTTTTAGCGAAACCAGCATGGAAGAAATTAATATTGATGGTACTCATTTTAGTAAACTTTCATATTTTACTGGCAGAGGTTTCCCATTATGGAATCACCACGTTCCGCACGCCGATCCACCATATTACGTTGAAGAAATAACAGATTACGAGTTTTACGCCTATGGAGGTGGCTAAATATGAGAAAGGTGTTACGTACTATAATAGTAGAAGCTACGGCAATGCTAATAATTTTAGCCGTTATCTTCACTTACATAAATTATAGTTCAGCAAGAATAATTCATGGGCCAGCGCCATTTCCAGGGAAACTGATAACTTTAGATAAATTCTACAGTATTGTAAAGGCTAGAAACCTGGATATATTTATACCGTCCAATTTGCCCTGGGGATATAAGTTAACTGGAATATGGTATATGCCTGGCGACATAATTATAGTCTTTGATAATAGAGGAGTTTCTGACTATAGATATGCTAGAATAGGATTAGAGATAAGCAGAGGTATAATACCGTTTGAGCAAAGCAAACCTCATGGATATGTTGTAAAGTACGAAACACCTTATGCCATTATTAAAGGCTATATTGTTGAAAAAGCTTATTGCATCTACAGTCCAACAGGTTATATATCACTTGCTGAGCTGTGGATTACGTCTAAGAGAACAGGGAAGACTATGTTCTATCTTATTGGTGTACTTCCTCCATTAGGTATGGATGAGCTTACGACAATAATTTACTCGTTAAAACCTATGGATGAAATATTCAAAGAAGAATAGATCTAAGAAAACTAACTTTTTCTCAATTATACTTTTACATGTCATACAATATATTTGTATACTTTAAACATAGCAATATATTGTTTACTATAAACTTATATACTTGAGCAAACTCTACATTAGTTTCGGTGAAGCCTAATTGAGCACTGCTGTTATATCTGTGAGAGTTAGGAAGAGGCTTAAAGAGGAAGCAAAGGAGCTTGGAATAGATATTAGGAGGGTTGTTGAAAAAGCTTTGGAAGAAGAGATAACAAGGATTAAAATGGAGAAGCTAAAGAGAATTATTGATGATTTTTCACGTTCATCAAATTTAACAGTAGATGGCTGGGTTAAATCTGTTAGAGAAATTAGAGAGGAAGAATAATTTTGGCTGAAGAAACTAGGTTTCTCCTAGATGCTTCAGCTATATACCCTCTTATCTGCAAGTTGAGGGAGAAAGTTGTTCTCCTATCGGAGTACATCTTTATTCTCGACTTAACAATGTATGAAGTTGGTAATGTTATTTGGAAAGAGTTTAAGCATGGTCGGATTAAAAACTTAGACGTAGCTGTAAAGTTGTTTACTGAAGTTTTAAGCTTGTTTAAAGTATTAAAGATTAATATTGAAGAGTTTAGTGAAGTAGAGAAAATTGCTGTTGAGAAAGATACTACATTCTACGATGCATCATACTCCTATGCGGCTTCAAGAGAGAATCTGGTATTGGTAACCGAAGATAGGGAGCTGAAGATGAAACATGAAGGAGCTATTAGCGTAGAAGAGCTATTAGGTAAAGTAAGAAATAAGGTAAAGTAGGAGTAGCAGTTTATGATGCTTTCTGAATATTTTGTAGAAACTTTTAAAAGATACCTTAGAAAACATGGAATACGAATATTGGCTATAGCTAAACTTACAGGGCAGAAAAAGGTAAAGATAGGGCTAAAGGGGCTTTACCGATACTATGTAGAATACTCTCCAAATTATCCTAAGCTTGAACAGTTAGTTAAGGCTATAATCAGTAATGAAAAGGAAAAGAGTTTGCTAGATAAAATAGGCTTAAAACTTGTGAGAATGAACGATGAACCATATATAGAATTGTCTGTAAATAGATTAGAAGAATTAATCAGAGAAACTGAAACATAGTTTCCCACTTTACCATATAGTTTTTACTCCCATTTTCCCAGCAACATATCTTAAATCTTTATCTCCTGTAAGTATAGGTAATTTTTCCCTTAATGCTAAAGCTATAATTGTAGAGTCTACGATACTTAACCTTCTTCTCCTTAACTCTTCTATCTTAGCTTTCTTCAATAATTCATCTCCTCTAACTTTTATTTCAGCTGCCTTAATGTAGTCTTCAAAATCTAAGTTTATAACGTTGAAATATTCTCTCAAATACGTTTTAACTTCATCTATGTTTTTAAGTGCAGGTATTCTGCCTTTAAGCCAATGTACAGTATATTCGTAAGCAACAGTATTAGGAACTATTCCTTTAACTATTCTTTTCCTTATTTCCTCTAGTATTTTTCTAGCCCCCGAACCTACTTCATCATAAACTATAGCAATTAATGTATAAGTGTCAACAATTACTTTCTTAATCTTTTCCTCCAAAACATCTCCTCCTCTATGTCAAGCTCTAGCTCAGCTTCTTCCGCAGACCCTAATCCTTTCGCACATCCCCAAACTTTATTCCATAAGTTTAAAGGTTTTAATACAACCCTATCTTTCTCAAGACTTACTTCTAACAACATACCTTCAACTATTCCTGCTTTTTCTCTTATACCTTTAGGTATAATGATAACACCTTTTTTATGAACTTTAATAATAGTTTTCAAGATCTCACCGCTAAAATAGATTAACCTATTGGATAGCTAAAAAGTTAACTCATCAGTTAGGTTTAATGCCCGCTCATTAACACCAGCCTTCCCACATTAACATGTTTCGGACACGGGTTCACCAATCATTGCGGGCCAATTATATTTATTTATGCTTCCCAGTAAATAAC
>QMRV01000203.1 GCA_003649445.1 Thermoprotei archaeon
CAACCACTCTCCTTCCCTCTAACTGAAAGGTAAACCAGTGGTACTGAAGTTAAGTCGAATCCGAATAATTAAAATTAAACTTTAACTTTTCTATTAGGCTCTTAGGTAAAGCTTTTATGGCTCCCCACCTTTAGCCTAGTAGGGAGTGGTTAATGAAAACGGAGTTCCTTGGAGCTGGATCTTGTAGCTCAACGAAAACGGAGAATAGAGCTGATCCTTTTGAAAGCACTTTGGAGAGCTTCAAGCACTACTTAGAAACTACTTAGAAAAAGCCCCAGGAAGGAACGGAAAGAGGAGGAGTAAAGGCACAATCGACATCTACTCAAGGATCATCAAGAACCTAGCCGGGTTTCTGAGGGCTGAAGGCAGAAGGGACTTCAAGGATGTTGATTACAAGGTGCTTGAGAGGTTTGTCGTGGAGTACAAGGGCAAAGCCTTGAGGTGGAGGGGCGGGGGAGTACATGTTGAAACTGCCATCGACGTTAAGTGGCAGGTGAGAAACAACATCATAGACACCCTAATCGTATTTTACAGGTGGCTGTATGGAGGTGAGCCCCCGAGCTTCATCGAGAAGCTCAAGAGCCTCAGGGAGAAACGCCCAATACATGAGAGAAGCAGGGTCAAGAAGCCCTCGGACATTCTAGGGATTGATGAGGTCATGAGGATGATTAAGACCTGTGAATATGAGTCCAGCCCCATCACGTGCAAGAGGAACAAAGCCGTAATCAGCCTGCTCTACGAATGCGGGTTGCGCAGGGGAGAGTTGGTGAACATAAAGCTCAAAGATGTTACCCCAACGGATTTCGGCTTCAGCATCTATGTGGAGGGGAAGACGGGAAGTCGCATGGTCTATGCTGTGGATTCCGCATGCTATCTCCGTGAGTGGCTGAACGTCCACCCTCAAGTGAGCAATCCAGAGGCGCCACTATTCGTGAGCTTGTCTCGGAGAAATGGCGAGGCAAAGCCGTTGAGTGACGATGCAGTCCTCCTCATAGTCAAAAGGGCGGCAAGCAGAGCAGGAATCAAGAAGCGGGTTTATCCCCATCTGTTCAGGCACTCAAGGGCAACCCATCTGGCCAAGCACCTGAGCGAACAGACAACGAAGAAACTCATGGGTTGGTCTCGAGCGAGCCCCATGCTTCAGACCTACATACACCTGTCTGAGCGGGATGTCCGTGATGAACTATTGAGCCTCTACGGCTTGAAGCCCAAGGAGACGCCCGTGATCGGAATCAAGAGGTGTCCGAAGTGCGGAAAGACCAACCCACCCGATGTGACTTACTGTGAATGTGGACACCCGCTCCTCGAAGGCGTAAGGGTGCTAAAGGTTCTGGACAAGGTTGAGAGGGTTGACACATTAAACGAGAGGGTTGAAAGGCTTGAGAAAGGCTTAGAGAAGCTCCTGCAGACATTAACGCTCTTCCTAGGGCCTGCGATTGAGAGGCTTGTTGAAGAGCAGGGCTTAACGGATGTCTATGCTAGGGTCAAAGAAAAATATAAGTAAACTGAAGATAGATAATGTTTGGTAAAGTCTCATTGAAGGTGTTACCCTTGGGAAAACCTGAGCTACCAGATGTTAAAGAGGCTTTAAGAATTTACAGGGAAATGCCTCACGGATATTTAGAGGAGAAAGCTAAAGAGAAGCTGAGGAGAATGGGTTACAAAATCTTATTTCGTGAGGAGGCTCCTGAATGGATTAAAAGGGTAGGTAGTCCCGATATAATAGCGGTAAAGGATGGAGAATACCTCCTAGCGGAGGTTAAGCCAAGCAGTCAGCTAAAGAGGTATTCTCAAGCAAAAACAAGACTTATCCTAGTAACCGATGTTGAAGAAGGAAAAACCATAGAGGTATGGGGTTTAAAGGAGCTTGAAGCCTGACGCTAAGGCAAACCTAGCCAGTCAACATGTTAAGAAGAATTCTTTCTTCAACCTCTATTTTTCAGCTAGGCTGATCAGCTTTTCCAAGGCCTCCTCGACGGTGTCGCCATACTTGACGAGTTTTGCTAGTAGCCCCTTAGGTAAGCATACCATCTCATAGCCTTCTGCACAGGCCTCCTCCATGTATTTACGTGCTAACCGCTCAGCCTCCTCATCAAGCTCCAAGCCGATTAGCCTAGCGACCTCTTCTATCTCCTCACGCATCTCAGCATCCTCCAACTCCTTCTTCTCCTCCCACTTCTCAAAGCTCTCGATTCTAACCAGCTTCTTCAACCTCTTGAACTCAGCCTCATCCCTTGACGTTTTAGAGAAAGGCGTTATGGCGACGAGAACCGGGGGAGGGTCTGTGATAGGTGTCATCCACCTCCTAGGGATGCTAGTTGTAATCGTGAAGTGCACATAGGTTTTGACTCTTCCTCCCCGACGCTTACGTGTAACCCTGCGAACTGTCTTCAACAATCGAATCCGGAAAGGCCTGACTCTGCCCACAAGTCCTCACACAAGCAGTTTACCTAAAACCTAGAAATATACCTCTTGTCGTTTACATAGAGCCTCAATGAACTTATCTGGTTTAGAGGGGGGTAAACTCACGCGCGCGCACATGAAAACAATAATACTCTAAACTCTATACTACTGGGTATAGAGTTTTTATTTATAATAGAATATTAGAAAACCGTATCCCTCAGGAATACGGTTTAGAGTTTACTGTTTTCATGGCTAGTCTACATGCGCTGGATGGGGAAACTCTACTCCGCCACAAGAATAGAGTTTTCATGATTGGTCTGCCTCCTCAACGGTGTCGCCGTAACCTGAATAGCATGCTAAAGCTTTAAAACCGAAACCCTTAAAACTAAAACGACAAAAACTAAATGGTCTGGGAGTCTCTATGGAGAAGGTTCAGCTATGGGGTATTGTTGAGGTTGTCTTGGGAGTCTTAGTAATCGCTGCTTTCATATGTCCATCAATATGGTCAAACTTTGTCCTAGGTATCCTTGTACTAGCCTTTGGAATATTAGTAACCATACATGGGAAACCTAAAACAGTAGCAACTACAAGCGGAGAGAAAAACAGCCTCACAAGAAAGCGGAAATAGTGAGGAGTTTTGGTCAAGACTATACGAAAGCGATAGTTTTAGGCAGCTATGGCAGAGACAGGCCAGACCCAGAAGCCAGAAAAGCACTTATAGATGAGCTCGAAAAGCGTGGAGTAAGGTTCTGAGATTTGGAATCCGTACTTGAGGAGGTTCGAAAATCATTAGGGACAGGAACATACATGCAACCTTCACTACGCATCCTACAATACCTCAAATTCATGAGAAAATGGTAGGATTTAAACTTACAATAATTAGCGCGAGAGAATATTAATAATAACGTTAACTTAGTTCTCAATTTTCGTTATCGTTCTCATCATTCTTGAAATATTAACGGAAGCCCTCCTGTACGTTAACGTTATTATTATTAATATTCCCGTTGTAAACCTATGGCTTCATAGCCTTTAGAGGTTAAACGGAAAACTTGAGGGTACACACCAGCCTTTGGTTTAAATCTTTCATACAGTTCTTTAGGTACGTCCTTCTCCTCTAAGACTTCAAGCCATCCTTTAGCCACGCCTAACCCAAGTAATTCTGCAATCTGGTTTCTGTTAGGAGCATCGCACCAAGCGCTGATCTCTTTAACAGTAGCGTATCCTTGACCTAGTATAGCAATTTTACGCATGAATTCTTGAAGGTCATATTTTGAGGCTCTACTAATCTTCTTTACACTTTTTAATTGACCCGCATATTCATTCCACCAAGTCATTAGCTCTTGATATTGAGCTTCAAACTTCCTCATGTCTTCTATAGCCCTCGTCATATCCTCTTCTGTAACGTTCAAAACCTCATTTCGAAAGTCTAAACGGCTTGCCGCATAAATTAAGGCTAATTTCAACGCGTTAAGGGGAACTTTAGTTAGATAGCTACCCTCAAGTTCATCGAGTTTTGAGACCTTCTCAAGATAGGAGTTATAGAAGTCTACCCAAAGCTTTCTCGCCTCTGGCTTAACATAGGCCGTTTTAACC
>QMRV01000204.1 GCA_003649445.1 Thermoprotei archaeon
AGTTATTTTTTCTTTTTCCTCAGCAATACCTGAGATTTCAATGCTAATTTCTTCCGTAGTTTCATGCCACTCCATATCTGGTCCATAATATTTTGCAGAAAGCTTCAAACCATACTTTCCTATTCTCTCTGCTGAAGCATAAATTAGAAAACTTGTTCCTTCACCTGCAGCTAATGTTCCGAGGTATGTTGTTGGGTTTTCTATTGTTAAACCTTCGCTTAATGCTTGCGCATATACTGTTAAGTATTTAGCGTCATAGTCTCCTACATTTACTAGTTGTCCCCTAATAATCACGCTGCTGCCTGATGTAGTGTACTGTACTTCTGTAAACACGACTTCTGCTTTTCTTGCTAAAGGGATTATGTACGTTTTAGTGTACGTACCCGAAGCTTGCAGGGTCTTGTATGTAACTGTGATAGTTATAGGCAGGCCGTTTACTTGAACATCAGGTGGGCAGTAAACTTTAGCGCTAGCTTCAAAGCTTCCTGGCTTATCGGTTAAAATAGGTGCTTTAGGTTCATAATCAAGTATAGATAATGCATCTGACTGGAAGTCTATGTTTAATTCTACAGGTTCATTACCTGCGTAAACAACATTGAAGTTTATGTTCTGAACTTTTCCCTTTTCCAGCTTCTCTGTCAAGAGTTCTGTATAAACGTATGTTCTACCAGATATTGGTAGGCTAAACTCTACTTCCCATTTCCGCTCCTCAGGTAAAGGAGCTAGTATCGTGTATTTAATCTTAAGACGGAATGTGTAATTTCCTTCAGGGGTATTTAGCGGCACTATTACTTTAAACGTTAGCGGAAGTATTTGTCCCTTGGGAACAAATTCCATGTGCGAGGTTTTTACAATACTTCCTCCATTTAGGCCTGTAAGGGGTTTGGGCAGATGCAATTCAGCTATTATGTCTTTTAACCCATTAGCTAATGTAGGGGTTATGTAAACTGTAATTACATTTATTGAACCTGGTGTTGCTATGTAATCTACTTCCTCAGCACCCCATTTTGCACCCAGAAATAATACGTCATCACGCTTACATCTAATGGAAGCTATAGAGGAAATCAGAAGTAGAAATAGCATTATAGCCAAATATAATATTTTCTTCTCCATTCTTACACCTTGACTTCTTCTCTAACTATTTTCCCATCATGTAAATAAATTATTCTGTCAGCAACTTTAGCTATTCTTGGATTATGGGTAGCTACGATAACTGTTCTATTTTGTTTTAAAGAGAGTTCCTTTAGGATATTTATAACAACTTCCCCGCTTTTACTATCAAGGTTACCTGTGGGTTCATCAGCAAGTATTACTTCTGGGTTGTTAGCTAATGCTCTAGCTATAGCTACTCTTTGCTGTTCTCCACCACTTAGCTCTGTGGGTCTATGGTGTAAGCGGCCACCTAGGCCAACCGCTTCTAAGAGTTCCCTAGCTCTTCTTCTACGTTTATAGAAGGGGTAACCAGCTATCGCTAAGGCTATCTCTACGTTTTCCAAGGCTGTAAGCCAAGGTATAAGGTTAAACGTTTGGAATACGAAACCAATATGCTTAGCTCTAATTTTTGAAGCTTCGGCATCATTTAGCCTGCTAACATCTTTTCCGAGGAAAAACACTTTCCCTTGAGTAGGTTTATCGAGTAAACCTAGAATGTTAAGTAGGGTAGTTTTACCTGAACCAGAAGGACCCATTATAACTAAAAATTCTCCACGTCTAACATTAAAAGATACTTCGTCAAGAGCTTTTACTGCTAATCTACCCTTTCCATAAAACTTCGTTACCGAGTTTAATACATAAACTGATTCTGTGGGTTCCTTAAATGTAGAATTCTTCATAATATTCACTCAGCTATACTCACATACCATCTATAGTACAATGCGCCCATAGTGGCTCCTAGAAGTGCATACTCAATGAAACCTATGATATATCCGGAGATTATAAACCATTGAGGTAATGTTTTAGGTTCAGGGAGACCCATACTGAAGACTAAGGTCTTCGAAATTATGGTCCAAATAACGTATATTGCCAAGGTGAGTGATAGCGCCTTAAGTATAGGGCTTTTTGTTGGAAGTTTATTGTAAATCGCTGCATACACTAAACCTGCAATTACTCCGATAATGATGAAAACTATAATTGCTCCAATACTACCCCAAATCCTTCCAGTATTGTAAGACATTTCCGCAAGCTGATCTAGAGACATTCCCGAAGGTAATTGCGCACCATATTTCTCAAATGCTTCTTCAAGGGTTTCTCTAAGAATGTTCATATATTCTTCCTTGAAAATTGTCATTTGCAAGTACGTTATGGCCCCTGCAATCACACCTACCAGTAGGCCTCCTACGAGACCAGCCTTAGCGCCGCTTGATATTTTGCCCATATTGCCCACTCTTTTAGGCTATCCGCTCTTTAGAGAAATAGTTAATTAGGTAATATTTAAGCTGTTTCTCGTACTTTCTAAAGCTTTTCATATTTCCAGGTCAATGATTAAAGTTTAATAGTTTCCTATATGTTTTGAATATGATGAGGAATCATAGCCTATGGTTGTTTCAACCGAAAAAATTTCTAATAAAATAGTGCTTTCGGCTATTCTCATAGCGTTAGGTGTTACCATAGCTCCATTCTTGTACATACCATTCTTAACCACAAAAGCTTACCCTGGACAACACATGGTAAATGCTATTGCAGGTGTGCTTCTAGGCCCTTTATGGGCTGCCCTTATAGCCACAGTAATAGGTGTCATTAGAAATGCTATGGGTGTAGGGACAATATATGCCTTTCCTGGAGGAATACCTGGAGGCGTTATTGTAGGGATATTTGCTTACATCATTAGAAGAGTCAAGCCGGAAGCAGTAGACTATGCTGCCTTAACCGAACCCATAGGTACAGTTCTTATTGGAGGAACCCTCTCAGTATATATGGTAGCCCCGTTAATTGGTGATTTAAAGGTTGCAGGAGCACTGATTCCTATATGGGTGCTTTTTGCTTTAAGTTCCATACCAGGATCAATATTTGGCCTTATTATATTGAAGGTGCTTAGGATTGCAGGCAAATATCCAGCAACTAAGCGTAAGTGAGGTCTTAAATAAGAGAACGCTTATAATAGGAGAATTAGGCTCAGGAAAAACACTTTTAACGCTGAAACTTACCTTAAACCTAGTAGGCGATGGTTATGGTAAATATATTACAATACTAGATTTTGCACCTAAGAAGATAGGAAATATTGGCGGAAGATTTTTAGATTTTGGCTTTAACCCCTCAAAAGTATTTGCTTACCTAGCTCCTCCTAAAGTGTATACGCCCAGAATTTCCGCTAAATCACCTCAGGAACTACTAAGTCTAGCTGTAAAGAACAGAGAGAACATTGAAAAAATTATTTCCAAATATCTGGTTAATCCCACGGAAATACTAGTAATAAATGATCTTACACTATACCTTCATGCAGGCTCCTTAGAGCTAATAGATGAATGCATAATGCTATCTAAAACGTTCATTGCAAACGCCTACTATGGACATGAGCTCTCCTTTAATTACGGAACAGGAATCACTGCTAAGGAGAGAAGTTTGATAATGGAGTTAGTAAAGTACATGGATAACATTATTGTATTAAAAAGAAAGAGGAGGAACAGGTAAGAGGGGTGTTAGGGGAGCTCTGCTAGTTTCAAGTATTTTCGCGGGGGTTTATTAATTCTTCCGTACAAATCTCAGTTTCCATAGGTATTTTCTCCAATATTTTTTAGGACAATGCTTATATATTCTAAAATAACATTTCAAAATGGGTGTCAATGTAAAGTGGCCCCTGAAATATTTAGGTTTTCTTGTCTTAATGTAGGGGCCGCTTGCTGGCACTAGTGTTGGTAAAGTAGTTTACTTCATCTTCTCGGTGGTTTCATGCTTTCTACCGATACCATCATCGAGGACTATAGTATATATGGCATTTACCTAGTTGATCCTAACGGCCTAAAACTTCATGAGGAATATATTGA
>QMRV01000205.1 GCA_003649445.1 Thermoprotei archaeon
AATGGCGAGAAGAGAGAAAGCCTTCGGAGCAATTATGGGTTTAGCTATGAAGGAATTAAGAGGGAAAGTTGACGGGAAAACCGTAGCGGAAATAGTTAAGAGAAAAATAAAGGAACTGCTTAGAAACATGTAAAACCTTAATATACGAGTACTCAGTACAATTACGTGGATGATGAATAATCTCCGAAGTTTCGGTACACAGGAGCTCCGAACGTACCGGATTAAAACAGATAAAGCAAAAAATGGAAGAGAAGACCGCATATTTTAAAACAAACATTTTAGAAGATTAGTTTCGGTGTGGTTTTGTTCTAGTTGTGTTACCAACGTAATACTGTGTATATATTTTCAATAAACAGAGTATAAAAAGGGTAATAGGAAAGTTTAACATGAATGATGCAATGATATGAACAACCGAAAGTACGGTACTACCTAAATTTTATTCTACTCTATATATAGATTTGTTAAAATATATAGAGGTAATACGGCAAAGTATTACAATTAGCGTAATGGTGGGTAATCTTTAAAAAGATTTTTCTAGTAATAGGAAAGAAATGAGAAACAGCTAAGGGAGAAGTAATTGAATAGAGAAAAATATCTCTTAGATATAAGAGAAATCCCGGTCTCAGATAGAGAAGCATGGCTGAAGCTGGTGGAAATATGCAGCACGGAAGAAATCAAAAAACTCATTGCCGAAGCAATAGATTTCCTATGGGGTGATGGTGCAGAAGTATTTAAAGAAACCTAAATACCGCACGGTTAAATAATGTTGTGCATTTTCCTACCACACGTAATTACGGTAGGGAGGAAAAACTATTTCTAGATTACTTTCTCTATAGAAACCTGAGAACTTCTCCATAAATTTTGTTTCGGATGAGTATAAAAATTTTTAAATAAATTTCTGCACTACCTTATTTTCGATAAACGTTAGTTTCGGTGTACCGAATGTCCGAACCCTTCACAAGGATTGAAACAAAGATCTACTGGGTGCCTGAAAAATATTATAGGCTGAGCACTGGTGAAGTAAAGGTTTACAGGAGGCCTGTTGTAAGGTTTCCGTTTCCCAGAGAAGTGCTGAATAAGCTTGGAATAAATGTTCATGGAGAGAAAATAAGGGTAATTATTGACATATATGCTGACGGGTCGTTTAAAGGCTATATTCCTAAAGAGGAGATTCAGCGAATTCTAAAGCAAAGATTTGGAGAATACCTTTAGTAAATAACCTTTTTTCCTAAAACACCTTGCTTTTTCTAAACATTTAACCCTTAACAGGCTACTTTATCTACCGCCGTTTTTTCGGTAGTGCCGTAACATTTAAATAGCTTGGGCTCCAAGATTTTTTCGGTGGTACCGGAATGCAAACCCAAATAACCATGTTTCTAAAATCAAAACCTAAACCTGAAAACGAACTTGAAAACATGAGAAAGCAGCTTGACGAAATTCTGGAAAAACCCGTTTTAACCGATAACGAGCGAAAACAGGTGCTAAACATCATTTCTAAAATGCTGACAACGGTTTAAAGGTGATATGTAATGAAAGATGGTTTTCTTGAAATTAAGATGAACGGGAAAACTCTGAAAGTACCATTTTCTAAGATACTTGAGAATAGAAGATGGTATATTAGGAAACATGATGAAGTATCTGAAGACTTCAAGCATTCGCCTAGCGAACTAGATAGGGTTATTGGGGCTCTATGTGTTTATCCAGATGCCGACAACCCCTTTAGGTTTAGGGTTTTATGCCCAATTTGCGGCTGGTTATCGAAAGAAACCAGCGCTTTTACTAGGATTCGCTGGGTAAGAACAGTAACCAGCATTCTTGGCAGACATCTTAAGAGAAAAACATGGATTCTACGAAGTTATTGAGAAAGTAGGTGCGGGAACACACTGGGAGCAGGTATATAGATGCAAGATATGCGGACATATGGAAGCCCGATTATGGGATATTCTAGCACATTACTTAAACAATCATTTTTCAGGTGGTTAAGTAATGTTTTCTTCATATGATTTATACGAGCTAGAATGCAAGGTAAGGGAGCTTGAAAGAACAATTGAAGACTTGGAATGGGAGAATAGAAGGCAAGAAGATGAAATAAGGGAGCTTGAATACCAGGTAAGAAGGCTTGAAGAAGAAAAGAGAGGGCTTGAAAGCGAAAACGAAAACCTGGAATGGGAAATAGAGGAGCTTCAAGCAAAAATAGATGAGCTTAAATCCGCTATTTCCTCCGCAATAGAGCTTCTTCAAAAAGGAGAAGCTGAAGAAGCAAGGAAAAAACTTGAAGAGGCCCTTATGCAATGATTCCTTCGTGTTCTGGGAAAATAACCGACGAACTGGAAGCGTTTAACAAGGGCTTTCTAAGTGGAATAGTTGGCGTATCGCCGAAAAGAAGATGGACTAAAAAACTTGACAAAGTATTTAACGAAGGATATGCTTTAGGGCAAAAAGTATCCCGTGAAATCGTTGTGAGAAAAAACGGATGCCTAATATGCAAACTATGCGGGGCATCGAAAAAAGCTGCTCTAATGAAGCTTTTAAAGGCTGAATCGATTTCGAAAAGAAGATATGGAAGAGGCATATTTACAACAAGCAGCCCCCAGCAAATGAAGCGGCATCTAAACAGAGAACACTTCAACATAATAACAACATATCTTCCAGGCAAATACGCTCAAAAACTATACACATACCCAACAATAAGGTAGACTGTTTTGCCCTCTATTTTTCTAACACATAATATTGATCAGTTAGATAAACCTGCTGTCTTCAAAATTTTTAACAGACTAATGTTTTCTATTGAGAAACTCTATACGAGAAACCATTTGAAACTAAAAGGCTTTAGAAAAAGAATTAATTCCGTAAAACAAGTAGCCTATGATTCAGGAGGTTTCAGTTTTCTACTAGGCAAAATCAAGCAGCTGCCTGATCCAAAAGTTACCGTTGCCATTTACAAGGCTTTAGGTTTCCGTGAAAAAGACTTTCTAGTACAACTGGATTTACCACCACAATACTATATGGGTAAAGAAGAAAGATTAAGGTTGATTTACGAGTCAGCTAAAAACTACCATATAATGGCCAACGAGCTTGGAAGCAACGTTCTAGGCGTAGTTCATGGATGGGATGTTGAAGAGCTGAAGCTTAGCCTAGAGCTTCTAAGAGACCCAGACAAAGTAGCTTTAGGAACCTATTTTCCAGTAACTAAAGTTTACGCTCATAAATACATTGGACTAGGTTCCTTTGCCGTTAAAACTGTTTTACCTGAGAAAACAGTAGCTACACCATCGTGTTTAGCTGAAAGCAAAACATTGTTTAAGTCAGGGTCAAAAATAGTAGCTACACATAGCGGATCAGCAGAAAAAGTCTTGCAAAGAGTACCTAAGAAAGTGGTTTATGAGAGACTTGTAACAGCATTTAATCTTCTAAGAGACTACCAAGTTTTCTGTTTAGGCGGATCAGGGCCTAATACGGCACATTTAATCTTCTTTTTAGGAGCAAAATTCATAGATGGGAGTTCATGGAGACTAGCAGCGAAATTATGGCGTATTTACGTACCACATCTTGGGGAATTTAGTGTAGGCGTAAAGAGGATTGCTAAAAGACTTAACGATAAAGCAATAGAAGTTATGAAAGAATACTACTATGAAAGCCCGTTAAAAGATGTTCCGTTCCATGAATTTCTAAGTAAAATAAGGCAAAACGGTACTGAGGCATTCATTCTTAGAGCCCTATGGAACGCTTACGTTATGAAGGTTGAAGAGCAAATAGCAAACCAGTACAGCAACGACCCAGACAGGTACTATAAATACCTATGTAGAAGATGGGAGAACAGTCCTTGGAAAAGAAACTTAGAGTTCGTTGTGAAAAGAATAAAACAGCCTTATGTGCAAACAAAGCTAACGGTTTTTATTAAGAAGGAGGGTTAGTTTTCTTTTTTCTACAATAAAAATAACATATTGTTTATATTGTTCTTTTCCTTTTCTTTACAT
>QMRV01000206.1 GCA_003649445.1 Thermoprotei archaeon
AAGGATGGTGTCAGACAGTCATAGAGGCAGCGGCGTGTAAAACACCTGCAATAGCTTACAATGTACCTGGTTTGAGGGATTCAGTAAGGAATATGGAGACAGGGATGCTGGTAGAGCCAGGGAATATAGAGGAGCTAGCTAAAGCAATAACATGGCTACTAATAGATGAAGCTCTAAGAGGTAAGCTGGGAGAGAGCGCCTATAGATACGCACAGCAGTTTAGCTGGGATAAGGTAGTTGAGAGCTTTCTAAAAACAATTGAGGGGGCCATGCATGAATGAACCGCTAGTATCGATAGTGATACCAACGTACAATAGGAAGGAGAAGTTAGAGCGCTTAATAAGGTCAATCCTTGAAAGTGATTATCCGAAGGATAAGCTAGAGATTATTGTTGTTGATGATGCTTCTACTGATGGCACATACGAACATATTAAAAAACTGTTTCCTCAAGTAAAGGTCATACGCAATGATGAGGAGAAGCTTCTAGCTGAATCCCGAAACATAGGTATAAGAGCGTCTAGAGGTAGGTACATCTTCGTAATAGATGATGACAACATTATTGATAAAAACACTATAAAAGAGCTTGTAGAATTCATGGAAAAACATCCAGAGGTAGGAGTAGCAGGACCAATAATGTATTTCTTAAACGATCCAACAAGAATATGGTGTGCTGGCGTTAAACGAAGCTACTGGACTACGATAACAAAACTCATAGGATTCAACACCAGAGATAATGGTCGGTATAAAGAACCCTACGAATCTGAAGACTTCCCAAACGCTTTCATAACCCGAAGAGAAGTATTTGAAAAAGTTGGCCTACTCAATTCAAAGATATTCCCAATACACTATGATGAAGGAGACTTCTGCCAACGAGCGAGAAGAGCTGGGTATAAGGTAATGGTTGTTCCAACAGCAAAAGTATGGCATGACATTCCATTACCAGAACGAGATAGGGCTTCGTCTCTTCACCTAAAATCTCCTATGAGAGCATATTTTGCAACAAGAAATCGCATTCTTTATCATTGGGTCTATAGTACTAATTCTCTTCAAAGAGTATCATCATTATTCTTTTCCATGATTATAGCAATATATTATACAATTACTGTGCTTAGATCTAAAGGTAAGAACGGCCTTCATATAATTAAGGCCTTGTTGATGGGTTTAATTGATGGATTACAAATGATAAAGAGTATTAAAAGTTATGTTCGAACAACAATTCCAAGATTGCATGAGTGTATTGCCAAAAGGAACATCGTCAACACTACCACACTTAATAAAAGGCAAATGCAAGTGGCAATTGTGACAAGATACTTTATGCCAGTACAGGGGGGCATAGAAAATCATTGCTTTAATTTGGCGAAAAAACTCTTAGAACAAGGTATAGAGGTCGACATCCACACTTCGAAGGATACTCTCAGGCAAAGAAACGTATTGAAAGATTATGAGATACTTGATGGTGTAAAGGTCATTAGACATAGAGAGTTTTGGAGGTTTATACCTAAGAATTATGATGTAATACATATTCACAACTTTAATATATTTCCGCATTTCTGGATACTTCTAAATGCCTTCATTATAAAGAAAATTCTTAAGAGAAAATGCCCTAAAATAGTGCTAACCCCACATGGGGGGTTTATGCCTTGGTGGAATGAATTCACAATGCTTAAAAGGATCATTAAGAAAGTATATCATCAAACAATAGGGAGGTTTTTATTAAACAACGCAGTTGATAAGGTAATAGCACTTAATGAATGGGAGAAAATACAGTTAATAAAAAATGGCGTTGACCCCAAAAGGATAATTGTTATTCCTAATGGTGTAGAGGATTATGCCTATACCCTTCCCCTTCAGCAAGATAATACAATGGGGAAGTTTCAACCATACATACTATTCATTGGTAGAATATCGAAGAGTAAAAATATAGACACGGTAATAAAATATCTTGCAAATCTTGACAATATCAACTTCTTAATAGCTGGACCAATTCAGGATGAGAAGTACTACCAATACCTTATAGATTTATCTAAAAAGCTAGGTGTTGATCATAGAGTGTTCTTTCTCGGTGAAGTACATGATGCTAGAGAAAAATATAAGCTAATAGATAATTCTTTGGCCGTGGTATTACTTTCCTATAACGAGACAGAACCGATAGTAGTAAAGGAGGCTATGGCTCGAGGAAAGCCTGTTCTTGTTAGTAGCATACCTCCTCTCAGATCGCTGGTTAAAAATTATGAGAATGGGTTTATTGTTACAAACGCTAAGATCTTTAAAAAAGCTATTAAGGTTCTTATGACTAATCGGGACGTTGCTGTTAGAATAGCTAGAAACAATATTACGAAAGCATACAGTTGGCAATGGAAAAATATAGTAGAAAAAATAGTTAAGGTTTATAGCTACGGTTAGGGGATAGATAGATGAAGATCATGCACATAGCTCCTTACCTTACGGGAGGTGTAGGTGTAGTTGCTAGGGAGCTGACCAAGGTCTGGGTAAAAATGGGTTTAGATTTAATCCTTGTAACTTCTACATCAATACGTCATAAAGATATTGTGAATTGTAAAACTTTAAGTGCTTTAATGTATCCCTTCAATCTCACTGATCCTTTTGTAGCTCCTACGTATACAATTATAAATTACTCAACATTGAGATCCTTAATCAAAAGAGAAAGACCAGACATCGTCGTAACTCATGGACCACTTGTCTTACCTCTTCTAGCGATGAAAGACAATGGAAGCATAAACATTACCATAGTTCATGGAACCTATGTTAACGAACTTAAATATATTTTACAATACCCTCTTCCAAGCCACATCAAGTTATTGTACTATACGTTACATGATATGACTTATAGAATAGATGCAGTCATATATAAGATATCTTCGAAGACAAGGAATACCTTCATAATAACAGTATCTCATAAGACAGCAAAAGAATTAGTTACAGCAGGTGTTGATAAAAGAAAAATATTCACGATCTTGAACGGTGTGAATAAAGAACACTTTAAACCTCTCAATAAAGACTATGCAAGAAGAGTTATCAGCAAGATTTACCGAATTGATTTTGGAGACTATGTTATAGTTACAGTGGGCTTTCACCCAATAAAAGGTGTTCACGAGATTTTAAAAGCGTTGACTAAGGTCAAAAAGTATATCAGTGGAAGATTAACAACCATAATACCAAGTTATACTGGTTCTCTACTTGCGCGAGCATACCTAAGAAGAATAACCAAGGAGCACTTACTTAGTAATGATATTTACTTCATAAAAATTCCACATAACTTGATGCCTTTTATCTACAACTCTGCCGATGTAGTTATACAGCCAAGTTACTCCGAAGGATTCTCATTAGCGACTCTTGAGGCGCTTGCCTGTAAAGTCCCTGTAATCGCTACAAATGTTGGCGCTAATTATGAGCTGCTTCAAAGAGCTAACTTACTTGATCTATTAATACCCGTGGGAAGACGTGATTTAGCAACGATGATTGCTAAGAAAATTCTTTATGTAATTAGAAATCTTGATAAGATAAAGGCAAAAATTAATAGAGATGCTCTTCCATCATGGTATGACGTTGGAAAGAAATATATAAAATTATTTGAGACCTTGTTAGAGGTTACATAGCTGGTAAGAGGGGATTTAATGTTATTCGTATTGTTAGGCCCCCCAGGGGCTGGAAAGACAACCATCGCTAAGGAATTAATAAAAAAGATGTATAGAGTTACTCTCATTGACTATGATGTATGGGAATTGTCTTATGATCGTTATCTCATACTGAAATACCCTTTGAAGATACTTCAAGTAATTCTTAAATCAAATTACGATAAGCTACAGCATACTCTCTCAATTCCTCGAAAAATGAACATAAAAAATTCAAAACCATATATATTCAAATTGTTGCCTTACATGGTTTGGTTAGATAGATTTATAGTTGTACATGTAATGAAATTAGCCAAGAGAAGAAAGCTAATTATTATTC
>QMRV01000207.1 GCA_003649445.1 Thermoprotei archaeon
AGGATAACATTAAAGCCTAGAGAGAAGCGCAGAGTGATATTTAAATTGCCTACAGAGCAGCTAGCATTCTATAATCGTGAGATGAAATTCGTAATAGAGGCTGGTACATATCATGTTATGGTTGGTTCATCCTCACAGGACATAAGGCTTGTATCGGAATTTAAGGTAACCAGTACTAAAGAAGTAAGCCCTAGAACGCTGAAGTTCACAGAGACCATTATTAAGTAAAATAATATCTTATCTTTATTTTAATGGATACTTCCTCTATATAATTCAGTTAGACAGTGGTTGCCCGTGCTTTATCTTTTGGTAACTACGAGTATTTTGGATACTTGCACGGGCTTCTCCCTCAGCCACCTCATCTCTATTGGTGGTTCATTAGGAGCTACATCGACCGTCACCACTTGGGCGGCCTTACGGGAGACTAGGTATAGCCTCCCGCCCTTGATGGCCATCATGCCGTCATTGGAGCGGGAGAGGAGGTTAAGGCAAGCTACATATTGAGCATTAAGTAAGAAACCACATCTCTTACACCTAAATCCTTCTTTATCGATTCTGTTCTTTTTATCCACGTAACCGCATATCGGGCAGGTAATGGATGACTTCTTTGCATCAACCTCTATTATGCTTAATCCTCGTTCATGGAACTTATAGTCGATATACGTTATGAACTTATGATAGGGGAACGTTGATAGCCTATAGTTCAGTTGTTTGCTCCTCCTCTTACCGTTAAGTTTTAAGTCCTTGAGATTCTCCCTAACCAAATCAGCGTTATGTTCCCTAGCAATCTCCGCTAGTAGTGTGGTTAACTTCTTTAACCTATCCTCTACACGCTTCCTCTCACGATGACCATACTTAGCGAGAAGTTTATCCCTTAAGTTAGTATTCCTCACCTTCTCCTGAATACTCTTCCTGATTCTCCTGTAGTTAGCACGTATCTTCCTGATATCATGCCTTATTGAGAACAATACGGCTTCATTCCTATCGTAATTAACCAGTAGGCAGTCAACACTATCCTCGTTAATATCTATGAGGAGCTTATTCCTATGCTTATTAACCTCAACATTTTTACGTATGGTTAGGAGTAGGTATATTTCGTCACCATCAACTAGCATCTTGGAGTTGCCTAACTTAGCCCCCTCAAGCTCTTTCCTAGCGTAACAGTACTCCATTACTAGAAATCTCAAGTAAACGCCATTACCTTTTGACACTATCAGCACTAAGAAGTCATGGCTTCTCTCAAGCTTGTAGGTTTCGACATGTAATTCAACGACTCTATTACCTTTTATCGTAGGTGGTGAGGGGGGCGATATTCTCTTTCTTTTCTTCTTCGGTAGTCGCTTCCACTTGTTCAGTAGCTTCCTGTAGCTACGGTACATCGCTAAGGCTCTCTTATACGCTTCCTGAACAAACTTATTGTGTAGGTGGGGATACTTATCCCTTAACCTTCTGTAGCATAGTTCATGTGCCCTCCTCCTACTACGGACGTCGTTCTTAATGATAATATCTAGTGCTTCCTTTACCATCAACGTATAATCATTAAGGAGAGAAATTAGCTGACTTTTATCACCGTTTGTTAATGGCGTTAGTTTAAGCTTGATCGTTTTCTCAATAGTCTTAATCGTCATTACTTACCACTTCCTCCACAACCTTTTTTATCCTCCTGAACTTCTGTGAACGCTTACCATAGATTCTTCCAGCAAAGCTAATCACAATAGTAACGAAATCCTCAATAAGTTCCTCCATATAGCCCTTCTCAGTCTCCTCGGCGACCTCTATCCTAACTCCATGAGATTCAAAGTACCTCTTAAGATAGACGAATCCAAACCTTGTAAGCCTGTCCTTAAACTCTACAACTACGACATCAACTTGGTGTTTTTCAACCATATTGAAGATTTTCTGTAAACCATTCCTATCTTCCTTTAAACCGCTGGCGACATCGGTTACCACCTCAACAACTTTGTATCCCTTGGCAGAGCAATAATTCCTCAACCTCTCAATCTGTCTATCAAGATTACCATCCTTCTTCTGCTTATGAGAGCTAACTCTAGCATAGATTACTGCTCGCACTTCACTTGGCTTTTCCCCAAGGAATCGCCTAAGCTCACTCTCAGGTATCATCCATAGCTTACCAATTCTCTTAGCTCTTAATTTTCCCGACTTAATCCACTTCCTAACAGCTACACTAGAAACGTTAAGCATCCTAGCAACTTCAGATACCTTATAAAGTCGCTCCATCTCTCCTCAACAGTAAGTACAGTTTCTGAAATATTTAAAATTATCCAATTTTTCTAAAACGTCTTAAGTATTCAAATAAGTGAATAGCCCTTCTTATAGGCTCTTTTGCCTTAAAACTTGGGTTTGTAGTAATATCTATTGGTTATTGTACTTTATGGCTTGTTGAAAGACCCTTAAAAGCTCAGGATTTATTGTATTGGTAATAGTACTGTCGATACTTCATTAACTTCCTTTATACTATGATCAGTTGTCACTATGGTAGCTTTATTTAGTTTTGCTAATGCTATAAGGTAGCAGTCTGCCAACGATAAGGTATTATAGTGTTTAAGTTTAAGCTTGGCAGCTATAATGGTTAAATCCTCATTTATACCTACAATAACTATTGGACTATTACGCAACAGATTTTGTTTTGCTAATGCTGCATCCCAGCCAAAGACTTTAGCATAATTGTATAAGAATTCTGCCAAATTAACTTCACACATAAATGCCTCTGCTTTTCCTTCATATACAGCATAGATGTAGTCCTTAGCATTCTTGCTTCCAGCAAAGTAAAGTGCTAGAACACCAGCGTCAAGAACGTATCTCTTTTTCAACTTCAACCCTCCTAGAAGCGCTAATAAGCCTAGCTACCTCTATTGCCTTCTTACCATCAACTCCAAAGGCGTCCCTAAGGCTTTTGGGTACAATTAATTGTATATTATTACCTTCAACTATAAGCTCTAGATAAGAACCCTCATAAATGCCAAGCTCCCTTCTTACACTAGCAGGAATAACAATCAATCCCTTCTTATGTACCTTAACCCTATATCTCTTCATGGACCTACGCCTATATCAATCAATTTTTCTTATCTTAGCTCTATAATGAGGTTGAACCTATATGATTTAAGTTTAACGTTTAACTCTATGTAACTATAGTTTCTTTCTAAATCATAATATAGTAGATGAATAGGTCTTTGATAGCTATTAGACCAAATTTTTATATCTAAATTTAATATAGTAATGCTACCTAGAGATGCAGACTTCTTGTTACAGAGAATAAGAGACTAGCTTAGCTTAGAGTGTGATATGATAGTGATGATCCTTGCTATTTTGATATTAACTCTCGGTGAGCAATTATGGGCTAAGTATGTTCCGAAGTACCTCGAATACCTTGGTGCATCTGTATTGATAATAGGCTTATATGGTTCTATAAAGAGGGTAGTTACAGCGCTATATCAATATCCTGGAGGGTGGGTTTCGGATAAGCCTAGTCCTAAAAGGGCTCTCATAGCCTTTACTTTTTATAGCTATAGCAGGGTATTTAGTTTACCTCTTCGCACTTGACTGGAGATTGTTCCTTATCGGTATGTTCTTTGTGCTTGCTGGGATAGTATGTCTCAGCCAGCAATTTTCTCTCTTATTGGGAGACGTTGAAGAAATCTAGACGCGCAATAGGGTTTAGTGTCCAATCAATTTTGAAAAGGCGCTTTATCATTATTGCTCCTCCATTTGGAGGTTACTTTATAGAGACTTGTGGATTGAAAAACGGCATGAAAATAGGCTTTTTAGCATCAATTATATTAGCATTGCTTGCTCTCATCTTTCAAGAAAAATTCTACACAAGAACTCAAAGTAGTAATAAAAGAGATTAGAGGCGAATTTTTAACTGTTTGGAGAGAAATGGATAGAGGGTTGAAGTAGCTCCTTATTTCTGACATCCTTGCTAGACTA
>QMRV01000208.1 GCA_003649445.1 Thermoprotei archaeon
TAGTCCGGCCTACTTAGCAATAGGATATCGTGAAGTTCATCGCTTGAAGCATGTGTTTTAGAATACTGCGTAACTATATCGGGAAGATGCATATCTCTAGGAGATTCTATTGTTTTAACTATTTTCCCTTTCCTTGAATAGTACTCGGCTAGTGCTTGAGCAAATGTTGTTTTACCCATGCCTGGAGCTCCAGCTATTAAGATTCCCTCAGCTCTTTCTTCAAGTCTCCTAAGAAGCTTCTTCGGTAAGTTGTAATCTTCAAGCCTCAGCTTAACTAATGGCCTTACCGCAGTTATTTCCCAGCCATCTGAGAGAGGAGGTCTTGCAATAATTATCCTGTATAGGCCTAGTTGAACAATTGTTGAACCCGCTCTATCGATTTCTATGAAACCGTTACCCCTTAGTTTAGCTGCTTCAATAATTTCCTTAGCTATGCTTTCAATTTCCTCTCTAATCATAGGCTTATCGCTTAAAGTAACAATTCTCCAGGAACCTGGCTTACCCTTCTTAGCCATAGGAGGTACTCCTTCTTTCAAATGAATGCTCATCGTATCCTTGTCAAAGAAGTTTTCAAGCCTAACTTTACGTTCCTTTTTAGGCTTAACATAAATTACCTTAATACCTAATGCCCTAGCTACCTCTGCTTGAACCCTATCACCTGTTATAAGCGTTGCATCATATTCCCATGCAAGCTCCCTGATTAAAGCATCTATAGCACCAGTCCATGCCATTCTAATTTCAGAAGGCTTAGGTCTTTCACCAGCTATTTCTAACTTTATTTTTCCTTTTGAAGCTAATTCTCTAAGTCTCTTAATTTCCTCTAAACCGGCAAACCCAACAGCTTTACCTTGATTAGCCTGGTTTTCCAGCTCAGAAATAACAGCTCTATGAACTATTACCTTCCCCTTTATAATACCATCTTTTATAAGCTTAGATACTGCACCCTCAATAATAACGCTAGTGTCAGGTACGTGAATCTCTTCTTCAACAGCCGGGTAAGTTATTTCATTCATTGCTTCTATTTCCTCTTAGCTTCCATTTCACTCGGTGTAAGTACAACTACTTAAACTTAGGTGTTTTAAACTTTTCAACGCAATACTTTTTTATATTAATGACTCATAGGAAATAATGTTAACGTAATAGGGTGTCTACATCATGGTGTCTAAGGGTAAAAAATGTAGTGTTAATGGTTGCGAAGAACACGCTGAGCGTTCATTAAGCTATGTGGAGGCAAAAGTTCTAGAAAAAGAAGGATTAAAACTTTCACCACATTTAGGTAGAGTTTATCTATGTGGAAAACACTATAAGCTCTACAAGAAAATTAGGAAGAAAGAGAAAAGGCTTGAGAAGTGGAGGTTTAGAGGATAACATGGAAGCAAAGCCAATAAATGATTTTGCCAAATTCCTTAATGATTTATCAGAGAAATGGTCTAGGAAGTGGTTTGAAAAGAGAATATTTGAAGCAGACCCTGACCCTAAGAAACCTAAGTTCTTCATAACTGCTGCGTTTCCCTACCCTAACTCGCCAATGCATATAGGTCATTGTAGAACATATACTATTACCGATATTTATGCTAGATTTAAGAGAATGCAGGGATACAACGTACTCTTCCCTATGGGCTTTCACTACACTGGAACACCTATTCTAGCTATGGCTGAAGCTGTTGCTAAAGGAGATAAAGAACTCATAGACTTATTCTTAAATGTTTATTACATACCAAAGAAGGATATTGAGACACTAAAAACACCATTAGGTATGGCTAAATACTTTCATAAAGACTTCAAAGAGTCCATGATAAAAATAGGCTACAGTATTGATTGGAGAAGAGAATTCACAAGCATAACTCCTCAGTTTAGCCAATTTATTAAATGGCAATTTACTAAGTTAAGGGAGAAAGGATACTTAACACAAGGAACACATCCCGTAGGTTGGTGTCCAGTACATCAAAACCCTGTAGGTCAACACGATACTAAAGGCGATGTTGAGCCAGAAATAGGTGAACACACTTTAATACTTTTCGAAGGACCCAATGGCGAGAAATTCCCTTGTGCAACATTAAGACCCGAGACCGTTTTTGGAGTAACAAATGTTTGGGTTAACCCTGGAGCAACATATGTTTATGCTGAAGTAGACAGTAGCTTATGGGTGTTAAGCGAGCAAGCAGCATATAAGCTCACATTCCAGAATAGAAGAGTTAAAGTGCTTAAGAAAGTTAAAGGTACAGAACTGATAGGGCTTAAGGTCAAAAACCCTGCAACTAATACATACGTGCCTGTATTACCAGGCTACTTTGTTGACCCTAATAATGCTAGCGGGGTTGTAATGTCTGTTCCGGCACATGCGCCCTACGATTATGTTGCTTTAAAAGAACTTATTGAGAATAGTAAGGATATACTTGAAAAACATGGTATAAGCATTGATGAGCTTAAACCAATATCCATAATTTCTGTCCCAGGGTACTCAGAATGTCCGGCTAGAGATGTTGTTGAAAAATTAAAGATAAAATCTCAGAAAGATCCAGAACTTGAAAAAGCAACTAAAGAAGTATACTCCATAGAATACCACAAAGGGGTAATGAAGAAAAATACTGGAAAATACTCTGGAAAACCTGTTAAAGAAGCTAAGGATGAAGTGAAGAGGGATCTTATAGCTGAGGGAAAAGCTGACATAATGTATGAAATACTAAACAAGCCTGTTTACTGTAGGTGCGGAACGGAAGTTGTCGTTAAAATTCTTGAAAACCAATGGTTCATAGATTACTCTAGAGAAGACTGGAAAGAACTAGCCAGGAAAGCCCTAAGAAGAATGCGCATAATACCCAAGGAAGCAAGAAAAGACTTTGAATACACGATAGAGTGGCTTAAAGAAAAAGCTTGTGCAAGACAAAGAGGGCTCGGCACAGAACTCCCCTGGAGCCCCGGATGGATTATTGAATCACTAAGTGATTCAACAATATACATGGCCTTCTACACTATAGCCAAACATATTAACAAATACGGTATAAGAGCTGAACAGTTAACAAACGAAGTCTTCGACTACATTTTCCTAGGACTAGGTAATGTAAAGGAAATTTCAGCAAAAACGAAAATTCCAGAGAACATACTGAAAGAAATGAGAGAAGAGTTCCTCTACTGGTACCCTGTTGATAGCAGACATAGTGCTAAAGAGCTTATACCTAACCACTTAACGTTCTACATTTTCAATCACGTAGCAATATTCCCCGAAAAACATTGGCCCAAACAAATAGTTGCTAACGGTTTCGTGCTCTACGAAGGAAAGAAAATGTCTAAGTCTTTAAGAAACATTATACCTTTAAGAATTGCAAGCAAAGTTTATGGTCCGGACACGGTTCGACTCACCCTTGCTGTTTCAGCTGAAACACCACAAGATGCAGATTTTAGTGCTAAATTAGCTCTATCTGTTCTTGAAAGATTAAGGAGGATGTATGAGCTAGCACTTAAGGTAGCTATTTTAAAGGAGGAAAGTTTAGGAGAATCACATATTGATAGGTGGTTCTTAAGCGTAATTCAGAACAGAATAGCTCAAGTGACAAATGCACTTGAAGAATTAAGGGTAAGGGAAGCAGCAACAACTGTTCTTTACGCTATGGAGCAGGATCTTAAATGGTATCTAGAAAATGTGGAGAAGCCTTCAGCAAAAATACTTAAGTATTTCTTCGATATCTGGGCTAGGCTATTATCTCCTTTCGCACCATTTATAGCTGAAGAAATATGGAACATACTTGGAAACAAGGGATTTGTCTCCATAGCCTCATGGCCTAAAGTTGAAAGCAAATACATTGACAGAGAAACTGAATTAAAAGAAGAATATTTCAGAAAATTAATAGCGGACATCAAGGAAATACTCAAAGTCACTAAGGTAAAGAAACCTAAGAAAATAGTGATTTACACGGCAGCTGCGTGGA
>QMRV01000209.1 GCA_003649445.1 Thermoprotei archaeon
ATTAGGAATTTCTAGAAAGAAAGAATATGAGGCTATACGTAAAGCTCTAATGTCTAGCTTAAACCCTGAAGAATATTTAAAAGCGCACTTATATCTCATACTGCTAGGTAGAAGGTTTTGTTTAGCAAGAAAACCTAGATGTTCTGAATGTCCTGTAAAACATCTTTGCGCTAAAAGGTTTAGATAAATTTCTCTGCGTTTTTCATAATCCTAAAATATGTTTCTAATGTTATATCGTTTCTCAGGTTGATTGTTAATATGTGCCCGAATCCCTTTATTGAGTATTTCTTTCTCTTGAACGAAGGTACATGGTATTCTCCTCTCCATAAGGTCATCTTACTTAACATCCTGTATAACCATGGATCGTCGCCTTTAATCATATCTTTTACATCATAAAGTTTCATGTACTTGAAACGCACTTTAGGCAGTATGCCTCCCTTAACTTCATGTTTGGATAAAGGACGGATAATACAAAGTTTCCTTGTAGAGCGGAAGACGACTATCAAACTTTTTCTTTCCAACACAAGAAACGACCCTGCAATAGCCCATGAAGATATTTCTTTATCACCATTAACAAGCGTTAATGCTGTACCCCATGAAAATAATCCAATACCATATCTTTCCTGCAATACACTGAATATAAAGGCAACAAAAATAATTGATATAGCAGGTAATGTAAACATATGATAGAATCCTATGGATATTATAACCATTAAAACAAATGCCAGTATTAAGAACCCTAGAATAGGCGAAGTACTATAAGTATAGGATGGTTCTATTCTAGGTTTTATAGCAGTAGGTTTTCCCGGTTTAAACAAGGCCAAGAGCCTATACGCCTCCTATGCTAATAGTTTTTAATGGTTCAGGTAACGGTAATTGGCTTAGCTTCTTAGAGAAGTATGTTTCCGCAAGTTCAGTGCACTTGTTTAAGAGCATTATCATCTCCCTATTTAGAAAACCTCCCTTAAACCATACCGTTGAATTTATGGTCACTGCATCTCTAGCTTGATGTTCTCCAAATTTTGCTTTAAAGTAAACTATTTTGCCTTTACCATAGGCTTTCACAGCTCTCTCATATATTGTTCTTAACGGTTGTTCGTATTTCCTATAGAAGTCTACTAAAGGATGTCTCTGAACATTTCTTGGTTGTATTTTAAGCTTCCATCTGGTCCATAGAAGCGTGTCAACGAATGTTAATTCTATAGTGTTTGTGCCAAGTTTTCTATTTTTAAAGTATCCATCTAAGCTTACAAAGGAGTTTATATTGTTTTTAACTTTTAGAATGAAATAATTCAAATATGCTCCACTATGTAACTTTACACTAGCTCTAACCGAGACAGCATCATAAAGAATACCTTCTCTTAATTCATAAAGAATTAGAGATTCAACAACATCACTAAGATTGCTTTTGAGATAACTAGCTACTTTATTAACTAACTCCTTGGCTTTCCCTGGGCTTTTCCATGAAAATATCAAGAACATTTACCCCGAGAGTATAATTGTGTATGTTAGGATAAAAGTTTGATTAAAGCTTAGCATAATACGAGGGAGGTTTAGCAATTAACGCTAATGCTCCATAAAGAACAATGTCTTCGCCTAGCGGTGTTATCTTTATTTCAGGTTTCCTATTTAAAACGTAGAAATCCAAATATTTGATGAGATACTTCAACACTAATTCGCTGTTATTCAAAGCTATTGCTCCTCCTACGGTTACAAGCTCTGGGTCGTAAGCATTGATTATACTTGCAAAACCAGCGGCATTCACTTTCCCTATTTCCTCAACTATTTTCAATGCTAAAGCATCTCCTCTCTTAGCCTCTCTAAACAGTATTTCTGCAGTTAACTTGCCTTCGTTAAAATATTTTTTCAAACTACTTGTAGATAGTAGTTGAGGAAACTTCGTCCTTACAAGGTGCGCAACATATTTTGGTATATTTCTTCCTGAAGTGTATGCTTCCCAATGCCCTAGCTTACCGCATCCGCAGCGCATAGTACCGTTAAAATCTACGACAATATGCCCTACTTCATGTGCATTACCATCTTTTCCTATAAGTAAATGATCATCCACTATTACTCCTACACCTATACCCGTACTCAACGTTACATAGACTAGGTTCCTGACGTTACCCCCTATGCCGAAAACTTTCTCTCCCCAAACAGCAGCGACTGCATCATTTAATATTTTTACTTCTAAACCCAGCTTTTCTTCAAGAGGTTCTTTTAATTCCACGGTCTTGAAAGGCAGATTAGTAGGATTGACTATTCTTCCCTTTTTCAAATCTAGCGGTCCTATACTACCTATGCCTAAGCCGAGACTATGCCTTATAGCATGGAAGAAATGCTTATTTATTATTTTTATTATTTGGTTTGCAACGGCGTATTCGTCTCCATGCCTAACAGTCTTCTCTTTAACTTTAGACAGTATTTTCCCGTCTCTTGTCCCCAAAGCTACCCTGATATTTGTGGCCCCTAAATCCACAGCTAAAACATATTCCATGCTGAACACTTCAAGCATATACTCACTAATTATTTAAGTTACACTGGCATTTTTAAGTCTAAACCAATAACTATGAAGACGATAATAAGCGTTAAGACAGTGATGTAGGTATATATCAGCGGGTTCATTAAACCATGTACTGTCAAGACAAGCCCTATAATGTAATTTATAAGTAGAATGTGAGGTGTATAGCTTATTTTCATGTGTTTTCTCCTAGCTAAATTTGAAAAATATACTATTACAAATATGATCATAGCTGAAATTATTTGCGAAAACAATATGCCTTTCTCTAATCCCATAACTTCAAAAATCATCCTTAAACCGGGTGTAACTTCCTCATGACCGTAAATTCTTATGCTCCTGTACGTGAAGTACATATCTACGGATCGAATGATTATAGCTAAGAAACCTAAACATACAAGATCTAAATCTATTTTCTCACGTAATACTGTCCTTCCTAACAACTACGTTGTCCTCATTAAACTTCACTTTAAAAGCCCTGATTTTTTCAGTTTTTCTAAATCTTCAGGCACATCTATATCTATGTATATTTCGGGCGACCCAACTTCTACATCAATTATTTTATCTGAGTATTTTCGAACAACATATTTTAAGCCCTGCGTTTCCTCGCTAATCATCAATATTTCGTCGAACAGTTTCTTATCGAAAAGTATTGGGTGTCCTCTTTTACCTTTAAACCTAGGTACTACTATTAGACCTTTTGTTTTATAGTAAGCATCTATTACCTTATCTATAGTCTTAGATTTTATCAGCAGGTTATCTGCTGGGAGTATCATAACTGCGTTAGCATTAAGCTCTATAGCCTTCCTTGTCCCTACTTTAACTGAGGAACTCATACCCTCCATATAGTTCTCATTATAAACAGGGATTACTGGCAAATCTTTAATTTCGTTAATTATTTTCTCTGCCTCAAACCCTACTACAACAACTACTTCATCTGCTTTAGACTTTACAGATTCTTCAACAACCTTCCTAATTATGGTTCTACCATTTACTCTTTCCAGAAGCTTATTTCTTCCATATCTTTTTGACATCCCAGCCGCTAAAACAACTAAGACAATCATCCCTATTCACTTAGACTATTGAAAGATGTTTTCCCGAAGCATCATATTGTATTTTTAGAATTTCAGCAACTATACTTACAGCTATTTCCTCGGGCGTTTTTGCCCCAATATCTAATCCTACAGGAGCGTATAATCTACCTACATATGCGCTTTTCTGTACTCCTTCTTTATCTAATCTTTCTAGGAACTTTGAAATTTTAGTCCTAGAACCTAAGAGTCCTATGTATTTCGCCTTAGCTTCAATGGCTTTCTTTAGTGCTTTATAATCGTATTCTACCGCTCCATGAACTATTAGGACGAAGTCGTTTTCGCTTATACCCGCTTTA
>QMRV01000210.1 GCA_003649445.1 Thermoprotei archaeon
GAAAATCCTAGGCGACAGCGCCCACGACGACCCGAACGTGGAGCTTCAGCCCGTATTCTACTGGCTGCCATTGGACACCGAGAGCGGCGTAGCCGTAGTCTTCTACAACTCTTCGAGCGGGTTGCTCAGGAATCGGGCGTGGATACACGGCGAGCTGGTGGTCAGGTGGCGGGGCGAAGTAAAGAAAGTGATTAGGCTGAAGGGAGGCCTCTGGGGAGACGTCTTAAGCCACTTCAAGCGCTGCCCGATAACGGGAGAAAAAGACCTCTGGTGCTTCTACCAGATAGAGAAAGCCTTGGGCTTCACTCCGCCAAGCGACGCCGCGGTCTCTTGGGCTGAAGTAAACCTATGGGAAATAGAGGGATCGGGACTGAACAGCACGTTCGAGTACAGGTGCGTAGCCCCCAGGCAGTACGAGCCTCTGTCAATAGAGTACAGGGAGGCTACGGTCGTAGTCTACTCGCTGACGTGGACTAACAGCACGGTCTCGGGTCAGCTTAAGCTAGTTGACTGGGCTGAAGTCAAGCCTATTGAGGGCTTCATAGTCCTCTTAGTCAAGAACGGGTCTAGCAGCCAGATAGACTACTGTGTCTTAGTAGCGAAGCCCTACGCGGCGTTCAGTGTTAAAGTAAAGTACCCGTACGAAGTCTGGGCAGTAGCCTTACCCTGGGGCAAGAACACAATCTACAGCAACAGAAAATACGGAAGAATACTCTTAGTCAAGAACCCTCCCGAGCCTTAGCTCGTCTATTCAATGAGCTTTATTGCAGTTCTTTCCCTGTACTCTATTAATTTAGGAGATATTTTGTTATCTTTCTGGTAAATCAAGCCCTAGGCTTGTTACCCGTCTTGTACATAGTATATGCTGGTAGTTTTATGTGAATTGAATACGCGGAACTAGTAGCTTTCAGAATACATGAAAAATATAAATATGGTCGTTACAGTAAGGGTAAGTGAGGGGGGTAGGGGTAGGAGGGTCAGCCTAACCTGGTTTCGCCACCCGGGCCTCCTGCCCATGCCGCTGCCACGCCGCTCATCATCCCCCCGATGATTTCTGTCACCTTTATGTCCTCAAGATATTTATTCGTACCGGCGGGTTCTGCTGGAGAGATACAGAGATACTAAGTGTACATGTTGTTTTATACTTAGACAGGTGGCTGTTTGTTACTTTCTGAAGATCTTGTATTTTTAAAGTACTTATCTATGTCGACGGGGGCTCTAATTTTATCTCCTATCACTGTCTCTAATTATATAAACCTTATTAATAAATTTTTCGAATTTTTGGAAAAAGTGAATATTATCTAGATAATATACAGTATATTGGCTTATCTCATACTCCCGATAAGTAAAAGATAGGTTTAAATATACGGGATTCTCGGTGACTTACGTAAGCCAGTACGGTACTGAAGCCTCGAGATAACTGCGCACCTTCTGTAGCCTGCTTTTAAGCCCCTGTTTCTTTTCTCATGGAGATATCAGCTCAAAAGTTAGTTCTGTTGGTGGCTGCAGTCGCTGCAATAGCCACTATAGTGGCGGCTCTAAGGCCTTGGGAAACACCAGTAGCTTATCGAGTAGAATACTTAAGAAAGAAAGCAGTTGAAGTAGCTGAGGCAATAGACTCAGGGACACCCGTACGCCTAACAGAAGACTGGAGCCTATTGAACAGAAGCCTGTTGCTTGAAATCACTAGGCCTAACGAGAAGTCTATTGAAATCCGCTTAAACTACAGTGTCTTAGTAATACCCTCGCCCCAGTACTTGAGAATCACGGTCAAGGGGAGGCCCGGCAGAGAGTTCACGGTGGGCTACAGGGAGACATTCGTCTACTTCAACGGGTCTCTCCTAGTCGTAGACCCGAAGCCAGTCATACAGTACACTAAGACAGTCGAGTACGGTCGTACGGTGCACGTCGTTAAAGTCGTTTTACTTAAGGTAGGGGGCTCGCTGTGGCCCGGCTGCACTCTCCGCTACGTCAACTCCTCTACTTACACCGCTGTGAGGACATACGACTACACAGGTACCTCAGTAGTCACTGTAGGAGGACAGGAGGCCTTGGGTTTCCGAGTCGAGGCGAAGGAAGTACTCAAGTTAATTATTGTCGAGGAGAGGTGGGAGAGTGGATGAAGCGGTCTCCCTCATGATAATCACCGCCGTCCTAATGGCTTTCCTGGGCGCAACAGTGCTCCTAATGCCTCGGCAGAAGCCTCCGGACTACCAGCTCGCAGTATCCCTCAAACACCTCTTGGAGAACTCGAGCGACGGCTACATCAAAGTATACGTCGGGTCATATTCTGTGATCAGGCTGGAGCCCCCGAACAGGCTAATAGTGGGGAGGAGCGCTGTAGAGCTCCAGCTCAACGTGACTAGAGGAGTCGCAGAGAGCCCTGTAGTAGCCTTTGTGAAGAAAAATGGGACACTGTCTATTTGGAGGAGGGGCTAGCGGGTTTTTAAACCCCAGCTGTTTTTCTCATGGATGTAACTGGGCCAAAAGTAATCTGGATAGTGCTGGGGCTAGCGGCAGCCGCCTTCGCCGCCGCGCTCTTCTACTCCTGGATCGTAGAGATGTCTCAGAGAGGAGACTTTATGGTGCTCGAGCTCAACGCCTACTCCGACGGCACGGTCTTCGTGACCATAGTGAATACCGGGACTCTTCCCATTACGAGCGTGACTGTCAGCGGACAGACCGCGACAGGTCCTCTACCTCTCCAGAAAGGCGAGACAGCCCAGTACAGGGCGACTGTTAGAGGCCTGCAGGCAGGCAGAGAAACCACATTCGATGTGACAGTGACCTTCAGCAACGGGCACACAAAGACCATTAGAGTCAGAAGCCTAGTCAAGCCCTAGACACCAAATATTTCGTCTTTTTATTCTTCTGGTTTTTAAGCCCCCGCTTTTTTTCTCATGCCCCGGTACTTGAAGGTAGAGGGGAGGCGTGTCGAAGAGTATTCTCCGAACCCCTTTACTGGAGTAGCTGTCGTCGAGTCGGCGGAGGGCTACGTCTACTGCCTCAGCCCCCCGGAGTACAGCGAAGAAGAGCTCGCGCAGCTCGAGGAGGTCTTGAGCGATATAGCGTACGACCTAAGGCCCAGCGACCTCGACTCCGGGAGGCTCGAAGAATACCTGCGGGAGAGGGGCGTCGAGGACAGGCTGGTGTACTTGGTGGTCTCGAAGATAAGGGGCTACGACTGGCTCCAGCCCCTCGTAGACGACGAGAGGCTAGAGGACATACAGTGCTTCCGCGCAGAGACCCCGCTCAGAGTAGTGCACAGGGACTACGGCCTCATGAAAACCAACGTAGTGCCGTCTGAGAGCGAAGTAGACCAGATGGTTCGCCTCCTAGCGTACCGCGGGGGCTCCAGTGTCTCAGTGTTCAGGGCGGTAGAGGACACAGTTATTCTGCCGACAGGGGACAGGGCTTCGCTAACGTACAGGAGCGAAGTAAGCCCCACTTCTTCCTTTACAATAAGGAAGTTCCCGAGAGACCCTTGGACGCCCACAAAGATACTCGCGCACAACACTGCCCCACCCGAAGTCTTGGCGCTGCTCTGGCTAGCGGTAGACTTGAAGGTGCCTGTGATAGTCTACGGGCCCATGGGGAGCGGCAAGACATCTCTCATGAACGCCCTCGCCATGCTCATCAAGCCCGACGCCTCAATCGCCATAGTGCAGGACGCGCCGGAAATGAGGGTCTTCCACGAGAACGTCCTCTATCTGTACGAGAGGAAGGCTGTGACAGCTGGAGGAGAGGCCGCGGCAGTGACCCTAGAGGACTTGATAGTGCACGCCCTGAGGCGGTCAGTGGACTACGTCATAGTGAACGAGGTGAGGGGCCGCAGAGAGAGCTACGCGTGGGCGCAGGCAGTCGCGCTGGGGCACGGCGGGCTCACGAGCATAC
>QMRV01000211.1 GCA_003649445.1 Thermoprotei archaeon
ATAAAGGAGATTAAAGGCAGCTACGCGATAGCGGCAATACTTGTCTCGGAACCTGACAAAATATTTTTCGCTAAGAAAGATTCGCCACTAATAATAGGTGTTGGAGAAGGATTCAATTTCGTAGCTAGCGATATTCCAGCTTTCCTAGACTATACTAGGAGAATAATAGTTGTTAGAGATCATGAGGTAGGCTACATAACACCAACAAGCATATTCATTGAAAACCTGCTTAAAGAAGAACCAGTTGACATAGGTAGAAGATTTAGGATAATTAGTTGGACAGCCGAAATGGCTGCTAAAGCAGGATATCCGCATTACATGCTAAAGGAGATTCATGAACAACCTAGAGCTTTAAGAGAGACAATAAACGGCTTAAGTAGTGAAATAGATGAAGCAGCTAAAATGATGGTTGAAGCTAGAAGAGTGTTTATTGCTGCAGCAGGAACAAGTTTCCATGCAGGACTAGTACTGGACTACTACCTTAACAGCATAGCTGGCATACCCTCTATACCTCTAATAGCTAGTGAGTACAGCAAGTATAGTAAATCGGTTAAGCCTGGAGACCTATTGGTGGCTATTTCTCAGAGCGGAGAAACTATAGATACGCTAATGGCTGTTAGAGAATTTAAGAAGAGAGGGGCGAAAATTCTAGCAATATCTAACGTTATTGACAGTGCCATTCCCAGGGAAAGCAACTTAACAGTATATACGCGGGCCGGACCGGAAATAGGTGTAGCAGCAACAAAAACGTTTACAACTCAAGTAGTTGTAGAGTTAGCTATAACTCTTAAAATAGCTGAAGAAAATGGTCTATTAAGTAAAAGTGAAGTACACAGATTAAAAAGTCAGCTCGAACACGTCCCGAAAATTGTTGAAAAAACCATAATGAAGTACGAAGCATTCGTTAACAACATTGCCGAGATTATTCATTTAAAGAAGAGCATGTATTACTTAGGTAGAGGTCTTGGAGTACCAATAGCTATGGAGGGTGCTTTAAAGTTAAAGGAAATAGCTTACATTCATGCTGAAGCGTATCCTGCTGGAGAAAGTAAACATGGGCCAATAGCGTTAATTGAGAAAGACTTCCCAGTGCTTTTTGTAGTCTTAAATGACGAGAATAGCGAAAATATACTTGGAAACATAATGGAAATGAAAGCTAGAAATGCCTTAACTATAGGGTTAATTCCCGAGAATTTCAGGGAATTTGAAGAAGTTTTAGACTATAGCGTTAAAATGCCTATGCACAGCTATATCTTAGCACCAATAACATATACTCCTATCCTACAGTTGCTTGCATACTACACCGCAGTAAAGAGGGGTTATGATCCTGACAAACCTAGGAATCTAGCTAAGACCGTGACCGTGGAATAAAGGTGAATAGACTATGTTTCAATATAGGTTAAAAGCTGTAGTACTAGCTGGAGGTAAGGGAGAGAGACTTAGACCACTAACTGATTGCGTACCTAAATCCATGGTTAGAATCGTAGGTAATCCCGTCATAGACTACGTTCTTGAAGGTTTAAGAAAACTACCATTAGATGAGGTAATAATCGTTTTATCTCATAAAAAGTTGGCAAAATATGTTGAGGAAAAGTGGAGCAATATATTACCTGTAACAACTATTTATCAGAAAGGTGAAGGCGTTGAAGGCGCTGTACTTACTGCTAAAGAACTTCTAGGTAGACAAATGTTCATGCTTGCTTATGGAGATATTGTGATTAGCCCTAAAGCATATATAAGAACATTAGAAACGCACATTAACAGCGGAGCCGAAGCCTCAATACTTCTCTCACCTAAATTAGATGTCGAATCGTACGGTATCGCATATGTTAGTGAAAACAAAATATTGAATGTTAAGGAAAAACCTTTACCGGAAAAAGCGGAAAGTACTTTAGCAATAGCAGGAGTTTTCGTCTTGCCACCAATGTTTCTAGATTACGTAGAGGAATACGGTTTCACAGATGCCCTCAATATATTGGCTGAAAAGATTACCATGGCACCATGTTTCTGGGAAGACTGGTGGGTTGATATAGGTTACCCTTGGGACATCTTGAAAGCTAATGAATACGTGCTCAAGGACTTAAAGTACTCGCAAATAAGCAGTAATGCTGTAATATCATCGAAAGCTGTAATTGAGGGTCCCGTAATAATAGATGATGATGCTGAAATATGCCACTACGCTGTAATTAAAGGACCCGTTTACATAGGTAAAGGTAGCTTCATAGGGGATCACTGTTTAATACGTAGATTTGCTTCAATAGAGGAAAATACCATCGTAGGTGCATTTAGTGAGGTAAAGTATTCCTCAATACAACCCAACGTGACCATAAGTTCACATAGTTACGTAGGTGACAGCGTAATAGGAGAAAATAGCGTAATAGGACCCCATACGGTAACACTGAATATTCTGCCATCAGGTGTAAAGGTTAGTAGGTTACACCCAATACGGATTAGAGGTAAAATGGTTACCAAGTTAGGTGCTATCATCGGCTGCAATGTCTATATAGGTGCTAACAACGTACTTTATGCTGGTAGTGTTGTTGAATCAAATACTAGAACGAGTCCTCATACCATTATTACGCATAAGGAGTCTCCGTAGCTAACTAAGCTATTCTGTATTCGATGCCTCTGTGTAGATATGCTAGACCCTCATCTACCATAGCTCTTAGTAATAACTTGAATTTCTCATTAAGAGCCTCAACTTCGTTTTTGGATATAGGGAACAGCTTCTTAAATTCCTCGTAAAACTCTTTATCGACAACGTATGATGAAATCACAATTATCTTATTCTCCCTTACGTAGTCTTCAATAGGCCTACTTGCTAAGTTTCTTGCTTTATTTATGTTTAATATTTTCTCAGCACTTAACACGCTAAGAAATTCGTCCTCAACTTGTTTTCTCATAATGTACTTTCTTGAGTACTTTAAGAAACCATTTAATCTATTTCTTAGCATGTCAAGGTCTTTGCTAAGTTTTTTACTTAAGATCTCTAAATCTCTTACCTCGATCCTTAGACCTTCGAGAGCATTTTCTATTTCTTCGATACGTTTCTCCATAGCGTTTACTTTTTCTTCTAATCTACCTAGCTTTTCAGATAATGTTTGGACAATATCTTTCTTTTCTATGGATTCTGCAATAATTTGCTTCTCTCTTCTAAAGGGTTTAAACTCAGCTCTATGAGTAGCAGTGTAGCCTTTTTCTGTTCTCATAACTAATCCTTTCTCTCTAAGCTTGTAAAGTGCTATTCTGACCCTATTATAGCTGATGCCTAGTGCTTCTGCTATTTCTCTAGGCTTAGATCCTGGGTTTTCTTTGAGGAAACTAAGCACTAGTTCCTCAATGCTCAACACTATATTACCAAACATATATTTACCTTTAAATGTAGAAAAAGTATTCTGACCACATCGCAATAGCAACCTTGGTGAACATGCATGTTAAAGGTGGCAGTTTTCGGTGTTGGCGGGTGGGGCATAAATCACGTCAGAGTTTTAAGAAATCTCTATGGGAACCTAGTGAGAGATATTATTGTTGTTGATGTTAACGTCGAAAGAGGAAAATTTGTATCGAAAATTTATGGAGCTAAATTTTATTCCTCTATAGAGAAAGCCCTGGCGAACGAAAAAGACTTAGATGCTGTAATAATTTCTACGCCTACACCTCTACATTACGAACATGCTATGGCAGCTCTCAATAATGGTGCTCATGTTTTAATAGAAAAGCCTATGACGGATACCTTAGATAAAGCATTGAAAGTATATGATGAAGCAAAAAGTTTAGGATTAATTTTAGCCGTGGGATTCATTATGAGATATCATCCCCTAATAGACTACGTGATTAATAACATCATACCAAACAATGTACTGGGTAAGGTAATTACAGTTAATAGTAAAAGA
>QMRV01000212.1 GCA_003649445.1 Thermoprotei archaeon
AGGCATGATCAGCCTCCTATCACCATTCATTCACGGTGTTTCAGCAAAAACACTCGGCATAGGCAACACTAACAACGAAGGCTACATACAATGCCCAGACCCAGGCAAACCATACACATGCGGAGGAACAGTAATTTTCAAAGTAAAAAGAACCAAGAAAATAAGCTAACAAAATGACAGAAAACAAAGAACCAGTAGCAATAGTAGCAGGAACAAGACCAGAAATAATAAAACTAACACCAGTAATCGAAAACCTAGAAAAACTAAATATGAACTATTTACTTGTTTGGAGCGGTCAACACTACGACTATGAACTATGCAAAATATTTTTTGAAGAATTCAAAATACCAGAACCACACATAAACCTTAATGTTGGAAGCGGTACACATGCAGAAGAAGTAGCAAAAACAATGCTACGCTTAGAGAAAGTGTTAATGAAACATAAACCATCTATTGTGATAGCAGAAGGAGACACAAACACCGTAGTTGCAACAGCGCTAACAGCCTCTAAGCTAAACATACCTTTTGCGCATATCGAAGCAGGACTGAGAAGCTACGACATGACAATGCCGGAAGAAATAAATCGGAAAATAGCGGATGCGATTTCAGATATATGTTTCGCACCAACAGAGCTAGCAGCAATAAATCTAATGCATGAAGGTATACCTCGCAATAGAATTTATGTAACCGGAAATACAATAATCGATGTTGTTTTGAAATATAAGGACAAAGCGTATAAGAAAGGTTTAGAACTTATAAATAAGCTAAACTTAGAGCAGCAGAATTATCTCTTGGTAACTGTCCATAGACAGGAAAACACAGATAACTCAGAGAGACTCTTACGTATATTTAAGGCGTTAGAAAAGTTATCTGAGTACTACCCTGTAGTCATACCTATACATCCTAGAACACTAAGTAGATTAAAGGAATACGGCTTTTATGAAAAACTATCAAATACAAAAAACTTCTTAATGTTGAAACCTTTAGGATATTCTAGCTTCTTAGGATTATTGATGCATGCCAGGGTCGTGCTAACAGATAGTGGAGGTGTACAAGAAGAAGCCTTTACATTAAAAGTACCTACTATAACACTAAGATACAATACTGAAAGACCTGAAACGGTTCTCTTAGGAGCAAATACGTTAGTTGGCGCAGAATACCAGGAAATAGTTAATCAGACTCTAAAAAAGGCTACAAAATATCATGAAATACGTAAGAGATTAGAAAAAGTACCTAATCCCCTAGGCGACGGAAGAGCAGGCATTAGAATAGCTAAAATTCTAAGCAATATTATCGAAAAAACGGAGGTTAAAGAATTTGATAGTAGAGACGACCCATTTATAACGTACACAATAGTGGACAATATAACTAACATTGATGAGAGATACGTGGTTTCATATTATAGTGAAGAAGCCGCCACGTTAAATAAGGAGCAGGCGAGAAAAGCTCTAATAAGAGCTCCTTTGAGCTATATACGCAAATTAATTAGAATATTAAAAAACATTGATACGAGTACTGCTCATACCAAGTAGTGATTATCTAGGACACCCTTTCCCCCAAAGACATAATCACCTATTTGAAAGACTACATGACGGAAAGGAATTTGAAGTACACGTAGTCAGGTTCAACATATTCAATAAGCCAAAGCTAGCATCGAAGTGCATTATACATGAAATACCATTTGAGGTAAGTACAAGGAGTACAGGCTTATATTACCTAATGAATACTATGAGTCACGTTTCTGAGATCCTAAGAATCATTAAGAGAGAATCTATAGACATCGTTTTCGCCGGGAACCTCTTGCCTCCACTAATGTATGTGCTTGTACGGAGCCTTGCGGAGCTGAAGGTTCCTTTTGTATTTGACGTTCAGGATTACTATCCAACATCAGCTACAGGGTATCTAGCAGATGTAAGGAGCGTTGTTGGAGTAGCACTTAAAGGATTCTTCGAAGTCGTGACAAAGTACTTGATATGTAAAGCGGATGCTGTAACAGTTCCAGGCATAGCGCTAGCTACGTACGCTAGGCGTGTTGGTGCTCAAAGAGTCAGCATAATACCTAATGGTCTCTCCGAATACTTCCTCGAAAGGTGCGATGGGAGAGATGTTAGGAAGAGATTGAGCTATAACGATAGCGACGTAGTCGTGGGATATATTGGTAGCATCGAGTTCTGGCTAGACATGGAATCGCTGATAAAAGCAGTATCAATTGCTAGAACCAGAGGTTTACCAGTAAAGCTACTGCTCATAGGTAAACAACTACAAACTGGCTACCCCCTAAAAGTAAGGAAGTGGTTGAAAATATATAGAGTTGAGAATGCAACTACGTGGCTAGACTTCATACCACATAATGAGGTACCTAGATATGTTGCCGCAATGGATGTGGCAACGATACCTTTCGATGTAAGCAACCCAACAGCTTACTACGCAGCACCAAACAAACTATGGGAGTACCTATCACAAGGAACAGTAGTTGCTACTACTCCAATACCAGAAGCCCTAGTATATCGAAAAATAGGGAGAATATACATAGTGAAAACCTCTGAAGACTACGTAAGGGCGTTTGAAGAAGCAGACAGAAATAGGAAGAAGAATATAGATCCATGTTTGCGGCAAATACTAAAGGCAAGGCTTTGGAGTCAAAGTGTTGAAAAACTAAAAGCGTTACTTAAATCACTTGTACTAACCTATACTGAAAATTTGCCTGTAAGAGTAACCTTATGAAAATACTTCAAATAGCAACACATTACTATCCACGAGTTGGAGGACTAGAATACGTAGTTAAATCCGTCTCAGAGAGATTAGTTAAAACGGGTCATGAAGTAATGGTTATAGCGGGAGAACCGGACATAGAGAAGCCGCGCGAAGAAGAAATTAATGGAGTTAAAGTTATTAAGTGGCCTACTTGGAGCCCCGGAGAAGCATACCACTTCCCCAGAAAGAGAAGTGAGCTAGAGAGATTATTGAAAGAGTTTAGTAAGGAAGCAGATGTTGTTCATACTCATAGTGTTCACAGCGTGTTTACAATGTATTCGCTAAGAACTATGATAGATATGTTGAATGGGAGCGTGAAAGTTGTTATGACACCGTATTACCATGGTACAGGGCATACATTTGTTAGGAAATTCCTCTGGGTCTTTTGGAGAAGGCATGTCAGGGATATGTTGAAAAACTGCATTATTCATACAGTATCTAAGCTCGAAGCTAGACTCGTTGAGAAGGATTTTGGTGTTAAAGCTATACCCATAGAGAATGGCGTTGAGGAGTGGATCAGAGACCTAAAGTGGAAGCCAGAGGGCTACGTAATGTATAGCGGTAGAATCGAGAAGTATAAGAACATAGACCTTCTAGCAAAGATCATAAAGATTCTCAATAGAAGATACGGATTCAACCTAGAGCTTAAAATATTTGGTAGAGGACCGTACAGAAGTAAGCTCGAAAGACTCTTAAAGAATCTTGGGATACCTCATGAAATAGGAGATTTCAAGCCATTCAAAGAATACATAAAGACTCTTTCGCACACTACGCTGTTTGGACTACTCTCAGAAAAAGAATCTTATCCACAAAGCATAAACGAGGCCAACGCTATAGGCGTTCCCGTAGTCATTGCCAAGCCTTGGGGTCTAAACTTTGAAGGTAGAAAAAGAACATTGCTGGTTAACCCAAGACAAAACCTTGATACGCTAGCAGAAAACATCTATAAATTCCTTGAAAAAGCATCTAGAGAAGAAAAAAGTTTTGTTCCCACATGGAATGAAGTAGTTCGTGAATACATAGTAAAGCTGTACGGTGGATAGAGATGAAGGTACTTGTAACAGGCGGAGCAGGGTTTATCGGTAGCCACCTTGTTGATAGACTTGTTGCCGAGGGCTACAGTGTTAGAG
>QMRV01000213.1 GCA_003649445.1 Thermoprotei archaeon
ATCTTCATCTATTTCAAGTGTTCCTCCAACCTTTATTATACGTCCCTCTCCTGTTTTCACTCTTGCACTTCCTCCAACCTTTATTTCCTCAAATTTAAGGAAATTTTCTGTTTCCAAGGTTCCTCCAACCTTTATTGACCCATTAACCTCACCGCTGCTCAACTCCACGCTTCCACCAACATCAATATCCTTAGCTGAAACTTTTCCTTTAATTTCAAGTGTTCCTCCAACCTTTATTTTCTCAGCTTTTACGTTACTTTCAGCTTCAAACGAACTTCCAACGATTATTCTATTTGCAACAACTTCTTTAGTTGTCTCTAAACTTCCTCCAACCTTTATTTCCTCTGCTTTCGTTACACCTCTAACTCTAAGAGAATTGTCTACCTCTATATTGGTGGCCTGTAAATTTCCGTGTACGTAGAGGCTTCCGTCCTCAATACTTATACTATTTTCCACAGTAAGGTTCCCTTTAACCTCCACATTATCTTCCTCACCTTCAAGGCTCCTCGCCTCTACATCAGCTTCAAACAGAACTCTACCACGGCAAACTATTATACCCTCAACAACAATCTTCGGCGGCGTTCCTTCCCCTTGAATAATGCTGTTTCTTCCGATCTCCAAATTTCCCTTAACAACTCCAATAGTTTCTTTGCTACGTGGAGGTATCTTCATTTTATCACCTCTAAAACAACTAGGATAACACTGCTTAAAAAAATAAGGCACAAAAAGTACTCACATTTTGCGATCGCAAAATGTTACTATCCTTCGAGAATTACCATGAATTCTCTCATCTTCCAATACACTTCAAGAAATTCCAAGCCTCTACCAGTAATTCTATATCTTTTTTTATCGTTAATTAATTCTTCGTGAAGTAATCCTGCTGAAACAAGTTTCTCAATAACCTTTTTAGCCCTATCTACCGGCAGCCTGGCTCCATAAGAAGCTCTAGTAAGAGAACATGGCTCAAGCCTTCGAACAACCTCAAGAATTTCAGCATATATATCATACTTGGTTCTCCTTCCTGAACGCCTCAACATATCCTCCCCGTAAACTCTATGAATATGTATAGCTTTTAAGGCCACATCTAACTTTTTACGATTAGAGCGGTTATATTAAATTAACCTCTAACTCGCTTATACGTTTTTCAGCGTTTCTCATCAAGAATCTACCAGTAAGAGCTGCAAAAAATATTAAGAATAGAGAGTACAGGTCAAGGAGGAGGTCTGGGTAAGGAAAACGTCCTTCACCAGCTAAAACATATCCAACATAAGATAAAGGGATACAAGTAGCAACTGGAAAAATTAGAAAGCCAACACCAAGCGTGGTTCCAGTTATGGCACCCTTTTCAAGGGTTCCACCATCTTTCATTTTCGCTAAGAATTCATTGACATCCATGTACACAGACCCGTAAACCAAGTAGCAAAACAACTGGTAATATAAGGCTAAAACGGCTACGGAAAGCAACACAATGTCTGCCGGATGAAACCTGCATTTTCCTAAAGGAGATACGTAGTTTATCCAAGAAGCAATCACATACAGGTTTACAATCGTCCAAAAAACATTTGTAACCGCTATAAATATTATAATGGTTACCGCATCTCTTCTCACATGCTCCAGGAATCTTTCTCCCCTATTAGGAAACCCGCCGCAAACCTTCTCATACGTCAACATAAACAGCAGTAAAACAAGCGCAAGAAAAAAAGACAACGCTACATACACTATATGAGAGAAAAAGATGTTACCGTATCCAAAAGGCCCGGAGAGAAAACCAACCATAAGACAGCAAAGCAAGATACTAAAGAAATATTCTTTCCTCCATATTAAAGATCTTAACAGTAAACTAAAGTTCATCATAAACCCTTCCTCAAACCAAATCTTAAATCAAAATATAAAGATTTTATACCACATTCTTTCTTAATACTTTAGTAACAAGAATCAAAAAAACGTCCAGCAATTACCTTCTAACAGCTATAGAACCTCGAAAAACCCTAACAGCCATATTTAACTTCCACGCTAAACTATTTAACCTAGAAATCCATAAACCTGGCCATGCGACTTCCAACATCGATACATACTTAAACCATTTCAGCGGTGAAGCGTCCCTCATATTTTCAATTACCCTAGACATTAATCGCTTTTCTAAGCAAATTTTTTCTCAAAGCACCATAAACATGATGAAATGATATACGTCCCTTCAGTACGTTAAATTTAAATATTGTTGGCTTAAAAATAAAAATGGGGTGTAAAGAGGGGACCTTAAAATGTGGGCGACCCTACTGGTTTTAGCTATATGTCTCAGCGGTGTAACATTACCACCGGCTCAAGCAGGGCAACAAGTAACGATCTTCCACACAATATACGTTAAACAAGTCGGCAACGACATTCAATACATCTTAAGCAACGAAACGTTTCTAAACATGAACTTCACAGAAATATTTGAGGAAGTTCAAGGATACAACCTACAAATAGTAAATAGCTCCACAATAGCTAGCTTCGACGGAGAAATAATAAACATAGCAAACATAACCACAATAAACCTAAACGAAACATTCGAAGAAAACAGCACAACAAGCATAAACGAAACAGAAGTAGAAGCGGTGGAAGAAGCTGAAACCTGTGAAACACTAAGCGAAACAAATTCAACGCAGTTCTACAGTAAAATCGAAGTATCAACAGTTAACACAACGATCAACGGAAAACCAACCTTAGTAGACACAGTAAAATACACGTTTGCAAACAAAAACCACACAGTAATAATAACAACTGTAGCCGTCCCAGAAAACAAAGAAAAATACAGCCACGTTTTAACATTCCTATACTACACAGACCCATGGGTAAACGTATCACAATGGTTCGGAGACTGGATCATATTAAACTTCACCCACACACTGGCCCAACACTACCAATACGTTGCGGAAGCCCTAGAATACGCGGCGGAAAACATATACACACATCAAAAAGACTACTACTCACAGCAGCTCACAAAAGCATACAAAGTCCTCTCAAACCTCGTAGCAGAACTACACTTAAAAACCCTAAACGAACTAAACTACATGAACAAACCCATAGAGCAATCAGTGTGCCTCGCAATAGACCCCCTCATGAGCATCGCAAAATCCCTGTTCAGAAAAATTGGAAGCATAATATCAGGAGTCAAAGTTACATTCAGCTGGTGGTCCGGAATAAAAATATGGGTACACGGACACCTAGCTGCAAAAATAACATTCTGGCACCAAACAATGTGGCACTACCCATGGTACAGACTCCACACAGTATTTGACATCTCAACGCCGTGGGGACCATTAAAAATAGATGCGGGACTAAGCCTACTACCAGGAGGATGTAAAATTGCAATTACTGGCAGAGGGTATGAATGGCTAATATACATGATCGATCACTGGTCAATAGAAACAATGATTAGCTGGACTGCGGTTCATGTCATCACGGAATTGTCCCTACATCACCTAGGTAAAACAGGACTCGGCACAATGGCTGCAGTTCTTTCATCTATAGGTGCGCACCTCTTAATAGCTTACGGATTCAGGTGTTGGTCAGGAAGTTCTGAAGCTTGGCTTGTTTCAGCATTTGCTACTATTACATGTGCTGTAATCGATCTTGGATTCAAGCTTGAAGAAGCTGTATGTCATGCTGCAAAACAGTTTGCCATAGCTTTTTGGAGGTATATAAGTGGAAAGATCGATAGCTTTATGCATTCCTGTTGGCGTAGAAGCTTGAAAACAATGGAAATAGTTACAATCATGAATGCAGTTGCAGACTTAATTCTAGCCCTAATATTTATAGGGTTCTGGAAAGCTGGGCGGTAGGAATATGAGTGATGGGGCTAAAGACTGGCGAACAGCTGGATATGC
>QMRV01000214.1 GCA_003649445.1 Thermoprotei archaeon
CCGCGTAAGTCCCTCCTTTTCTACTAGCTTCTGTATCTCTTTTTCAAGCTTCTTTTCAGCTAAAGATGTGCTATAGACTTCTCTATAGTATTTCAGTAACCGCTGGTAAGCCTCATCAGCTGTTATTTCTTTCGGTTTAAGCTGCTCTGAAGGCTTAGGTTCAGGTGAAGATTTTATCTGAAGGTTAGGGTACTTTGATAGTAGCCCAAAAATCGCTATTATCGTCCCTACTAGCGAGGCGGTATTCGATGTTATTGTATTAAGTACCGCCAGCACTATTAGTGCACGGCAAGTCTTTCCTGCTTCTTTCTCTGACTTAATAGTACTCCATCTGCTGTAAACATTTACTGCTAGAGCTAAAGCAACTATATTTAGTAGCACCGAGGTTCCCAAGTACAGCGACAAGTTCACTGGCATTTCTATCGTAACGTTCGGTGTTGAAAAATGCAAAGTCCACGTAGTAACCATACCAATAAGCCATAGGGAGTTTGCATTACTTATTAACCCCATTAAACTCCCTATAGCAGCTATTATCATCCCTACTCTAAAAAGAGTTAACCATATTTCCTCAAGAATTCTCATTCTCCCCCTGTAGAGGATATTTTAGAGAAATATATCTCTTTAGATTCACATTACTCACAGCTCTCAATAGAAGCATATATTACGGCTAGCCTCTAAATAAAGAAACCCCGGAGGAATAGCCACATACAGCTTCATAGTCTACAGAAACCACGAGAAAATACATGAAGACAGCGGAGTAGCTGGAGCAGACTGCCTAGGCGACGACACCTCAAACAATATGGCAGAGTACACAGCACTAATCAAAGCTCTAGAATAGCTCAATAGAATTCAAGCTAACTGAAACAAAATAGTAGCTAAAAGAGACAGCCAGCTCGTAATCAAGTAGCTCAACAAAGAGTACGCAGTAAAAGCACCCAGAATAATCCCCTTATACCTCAAAGCACAAAACTAGCATCAATGTTCAAAGATACATGGCACAGAAAACAAAAACAAACATCCACGAATACATGAGCAAAAACAGTCCTCAAAAATAATAAACAAGCTCAAAAAGCTGTAAACCACATTAAGCTAACTAAGTAAGCTCTTAAAAACAAAAAATATTAGTAGACAAAAATCCGATACTGAGAGCACAACTACACCTAGCAGCATTAGACAACAAAACAATAGGCCTTAAACTAAGAATAGACCTATCATTAATTCAAATAGCCTATATATTGTCTAGCCAGCTTTAATTCACAACTTAATGCTATAGCTCACTTGTTCTACTTCTCCCACCACTATAAGCTCGCTCTCAGTCACCGTTACTTTAGCATATGAACCAAACCTACTACAATTTTGCCCCATATCCTTCATAATAAAGTAGTTTATCCCATTCCTCCGCCTATAGTAGCACTCCGGATAATGGCCCGCAAAAACAGCCACTACTTTACCAGACTCCTCAAGCACCTTCACTAGCTCAGCTTCATTATCAAGCCTAGCCCAGCGAGGACCCACACAGATAGGATAATGACAAAATACAATAACTTTCTTCCGTGTAGAAGCAAGGTCTTCTCTAAGCCACTCAATATCCCTACTCGGTATATGACCGACATGTCCAATCGGATCTCCTTCCTCAAGAAACACCTTCCCCTCCACAAGCCTCAAGCAAAGCGGAGGCCTCCGCTCATCACCATGGTGCTCCGGAGAAATAGGCACATCATCAGAAATCCACGCCCCATCCAAAATAACAAAATGAAACCCATTTATATCAAACGACAACCTAGTATAATCAATACCAACAGTCTCCATAAATCCTTCTTTTCCTCCATCAGACCAGCTATCAACATTCCCCAAAACATAGTAAACCGGAGTATCACACAGCTTAAACACATCATCAATTTCCTTCAAATCCTCCCGAGACGTCCCAGAGCCACCATAAAAATCCCCCAACTCCACAACAAAATCCGGGCGAAAATTCCTATTCATATCCTCCACAAAAGCCCTCATATAAGCCCTCAAATCCTGGCCACGAGTCCTATGATGAACATCCGTAACAAGACCGAACCTCACTAATTCCCGCGAACCGGACATACTATTATACAGTATACACTAAAGAGAAAAATCTTCTCACAACCCTCTTTATCAAGAAAGATTGTATTCGCTCTACTATGCCTTAAAGCTTTTAGGAAAGCCGCAGCTGTTTAGCTGTAGGGCCATAATACCTCTGCTCATTTGGATATATTAAACATAGTGTGCCTCTCTAGCATATTGCTTAAATATATATAAGTGCCTAATCAGGACACGTACTCAAGTTCCCGAAGACTTATTCCACAAGAGATCGCGCTGTAATCAATGACGTATATGTGTTTATTCTATTTAGTGGTAAGCAATAGCCTTTAACTATAATTTAACTGAGCACTTGAATCCGCTTTTTTCAGCAGATTTAATGGCGTCAAGTATTATTTCCTTATGGTCAAATGCTATTAGCTCAGGCAGCTTCTCAAAGACTTTTACTTCACTAGCATCACTTGAAGGAGCTAAAACGCCTCCCTTAGGCACAGCCCAGAAAGCAATCGATATCACGTGCCCTCTAGGGTCTCTTCCGGGATCAGAGTAGACTCCCACAAGCCCCCTAAGCTCGACCTCGAGCCCTGTTTCCTCAAGTACTTCTCTCCGAGCAGCATCCTCAACTCTCTCCCCGTACTCAACAAATCCTCCTGGAAGAGCCCAATAACCCTTAAAAGGCTCATTCTTCCTCTTAACGAGAACAATGCCTCTAGGAGTAAAGATAGCTACGTCTACAGCAACTGAAGGCTTTTTCAATACCCTGCGCCTAGACACATTTCTCTCTAAGACTTCAAGTTTAGCGACAACTGCATCAAGCTTCGAGTTAACTTCTCTTAAGGTCCTCAAAATTTCTCCCTCCAAGACACCAGACATCACGTATAGTTAAGAAAACACACTTAAATACCCAGTGGATTCAAGTAGTTTCACTAAACAAATCAAGTAATTCTTCGAGCGCAGAGTCTACTACACTTAAATAGATTTAAGTCTCAATTAAAGAAATCTAATATAGTATTGCGCCTTAAGTAAACTGTACAGTTATGCTACTCTATAAAGAAGACTGGGAAGAAGCAAAAAACATGCTCGCCGCTTGGTGGGAAAAAGAGCTCAAACACCCAGTACTCCAAGTAACTTCTCCACGAAGCACTAGGCACTACTCCTACGATGGCTGGGATTTCTGCAGACACCCCGATGAACCCGAAAAAGCAGTCAAGTCTTTCGAAAAATGGTGCTCACACACATTTTTCGGAGGAGCATCTTACCCAAACCTATGGATTAACTACGGTCCAGGAATACTATCAGCCTGGCTAGGAGCAGAACCAGTATTCAGAGACACCACAATGTGGTTCGGAAACCAGCAAGCCAAAGGAACCATGAGCCTAGCTGAGCTAGCTGAAGCAGATTTAGATGAAAACAACATTTGGTGGAAGAGAGTAGTCAAAGCTACGAAAACAGCTGTAGAGAGTCATTACTCCAAGTTCATTGTAGGAATGACAGATATAGGAGGAGTACTAGACGTAATAGCGGCTCTAAGAGGCACCGTTGAAACAATACTAGATATGCGCCGCCGGCCAGAAAAACTGAAAACAGCCATTCACAACGTCACTGAAGTCTGGCACAAGTGCTACGAAAAACTATACAGCATTATGTGTGAAAAAGGACACGAAGGCACCAGCGCTTGGATGGGAATATGGTGCCCTAAGAAATGGTACCCTCTCCAATGCGACGTATCCTTCATGTTTTCCCCAAAACTATTCAAAGAATTCGTCTAC
>QMRV01000215.1 GCA_003649445.1 Thermoprotei archaeon
AGAGCATAGCTTAAAACATTCTTATAAACATCTTCGCCTAGAAGCTTAGCCATAACAAGCAGCGGGAACCACAGTTCAAAAGGTCTACCTGAAAGCTCAGGTACTTTAAGAGACTTCTTAACTTCACTTACTTCCCAAGCTCTAGTAAGTCTAGCTAAATAGAGTTCTTCACGTATATCTTCTAAATGCCATGGTTCAGGATCATCCCGTTCTAGGCTTGGATCGGTAACTATTTGCATTGTTATAACTATTGTTTTCTGCTTAAGAGTTTCGCTAAGCTCTTCTTTTAAAGAGAAAATCACAGGTGCATAAACGTTGAAAAGTTCCAGGATAAACTTTTCCTTCATAGCTTTCGTTACTCTTGGAACCTGCCCTGTGCGTTTATACCCTGCTGCAGCTAATAATTCAAAGTCCTTCGAGAAAGCTTTCTCATCTACACCTATTGTTGGACCGTAGGCTTCAATACTTCTATATTCAGCAGCATCAGACGGTTTAAAGAATGCTACACCATGCCTAGACATATAGGCTGCAGTACGCATAGCCCTTGTTTTCCCTGCACCATAAGGTCCTGCAAAATGTATTCTAGGATATGCTGAGAACATGTCGTAAAAGTAGGTTCCGAGAATGTAGCAACTAACAACATCGTAGAGTCTTGGATCCCATTGGAAACTAACATACCTCATAAGCCTACTTTTAACCATGCTGAAAAGCTCGGGGAAAGGCTTAGCATCTTCGCCGCTAATAAATCTTTTAACTGTTTTAATGCTCATTAGTGTAGCTATTTTGGAAAGCCCTATTGATTTTGCTTCAACTCTTAAAGGTCTACCTGAAATGTTGAAGACAAGAGGTTCTTTAATAGCTAATGGTGGAACATAGTTTCTTTCAACAATAATGCCGTTTCTGTACTTAGCGTAAACTAGAAGAGGTTCTATTGCAGCTACTTCTTTTTCCTCACCTTTCTTCGTTTCAACAATTTTCCTCACATAAGCATAGGTTACATCTGCAGCTATAAGTTCCTCACCGAATTGAAATATGAAACCATGTATTGGAACAATTAATCCATCAGTTGCCTCTATAATGTATTTTACGCCTTCGCCTTCCCAAGTAAGTTCCTCTCTAACTTGAGAAAACACGGGAACAAGGATTGTGGTTAAGTGGTAAACTAAGAGTCCTAGGTCGTTACCTGAAATCCTATGTTCAACTATGTAGCCTGAATGTGAAAGAAGCCTATCAAGAAACAGGTCTAGGTTCCTAGGATCCCTAACGTAAACAACCTCGTTGTTAAGCCTTAGAGCGGGTGGTGAAACACCTAGCTCAACATCTATGTTCCTTACTAAATATTCTAAGTGAGGCCTAAGCTCCTCTTTAACATTAGCTACTATTTCCTTAGCCTTCTCTTCACCAATAATTTCAATAATGGGCTTAGCCACTACTTAGTCCCCTTAGCCCTCTTGTAAAGTTTTAACACTGTTTTATGGAACGCCACTATCACTTTGTCGAACACTCGCAGGTTGTTTACTTCGCCGTCGAGGTACAGGAAGACGGCCGTTTTATTGTCTTCCCTTACCTCGGTAGCGAACATTTTTAGACCTTCTTCCAGCTCTAGTGCTTCTCTTCCCGCGATCTCTGTTCTCTTAAATCCTAGTTTTTCCAAATCCTGTATGCTGGTATCCTCAATGCTTACCCCTAAGCTGACGTAGATTTTTCTCCGTTTTCTAGGTGCCAGTATCGTAGGCGGTAATTCTATAACGATACCTCTTTTAGTGATGGGTCTACGTCTACCAAGCTCATCGGTATACCAGCCTATTCTAAAACGCCTAGTATAGATCCTAACCATCACTTAACCACCTTTACTTTCCTTATCGAGACAAAATCAGCATCTTTTCTTTCGAAAGCATACCATAGTGCTCTCTTTAACTCTTCAATATCCCTGCATTTTTTATAATAGATGCTGTTTTCACTATCAACCCTGAAACCGACAATAACATACTTAGCCACGGCCATCACCTTTCAATAAGAAAGCGTAATGAGCCTTTAACCAGGGTAAAGCCTTGTTTAGCCAGGTTCTTAAAGAGGTCTACGCCCTCGCTTCGGTTGGCTTTAAGGATAATGTAGTGTCGATGTCTCGAAGTAACTATTGGAACAAAATAGAACGTGTTAAACCTTACAACAATAATGTGGGTATCAGGCGAAACAATCTTCTTATCTATGAGCTTCTGAAGGTCCTTACCATTAAACAGCCTAATTAAAGCCACTTGTTTTCACCTTCAACCTGTTTTAGCATAATATAAGTTATTTCAACGGGTGAAAGGTAGAACATAGGCTTAGACCTTAAAGCAGAATATTTGAACCCGAAACGGACCTCGAAAAACCTAGAAGTAACCTTATATTTCCTACAGGGCGATTCTCTAAGAAGCTTAAGCAAACCCTTCTTAGCTAAATTTGAAAGTCTCTTACCAACAAGGGTTCTTAGCCCTTTGTCTCTATGGTTTAGCCCATGTTTTTCAGCTAGAACCTTGGAAACATCGTTAACGCTAACCATGACAGCTACGCTGTTTGATCTAAGACACTTCTTAACAACAACGTAGTCTATTGCCTGATCTATTTCTTCTTTGGAAAAAATAGGGAATTGGGCTTGAGGTTTAGCTACCATTGCTTTCACCGCGTTTCCTCTACAACTAATGTTTTAACCTCCTCCTTTCCAGGCTCTGATCCCGCAGGCCCCTCCAGGATGGCGCTGAAAACGCTGTCTTCAAAGCTTGAAAGCCTTAGCTCCAGCTCCTCTATTTTCTCGTTTAAAGCAGCTTCGAGAAGGCCCTTAGGTATGTTCTTGTCGAAATGCTTTATAGCGTTCAGCAGCTTCATGCAAACCTCTAGCTGAGCATAGATCTCTACTTTAGCAATAATTTCCTCTAAAACATCAGCATCCATAACATCCATCTTATACGCATCCACGATTTCCCTAAGCAAAGAGAACACAGCCCATCACCCTTCATAGGTGTAGAACTCTAACGGTAGGACTTCAACACCGTGTTTTGTTACTTCGATTTCCCTGCTTGGCAAGTGTATTTTAACAATAACCTCGTTCCATCTTCCAAGCTTAATGCTGACAGCCTGAACCTTTTCAACGTCAATCCAAACCATAGCTTTCCTTAGAAGAGGCTGCAGTACAGAAGCAAACTCTTTAGCAGTTCTAGCAGACTTAATAGCTAAACCCACATAGCTGTTAAAGAGCTTCTCAAACTCAGCAGCAAACTCTTCACTATAGACTTTCCCAACTAAACCCTGAAGCCCCTCAGCCCTCTTTACTACCGTTTTAGCAACCTGCATACCTGTTCACCTTATGTTGAAGTATTTTTGCTTGTGAAGCTGCCTTCTAATGTTCGTTAAAATGTTCGCTACGTCGTTGGCTGTGAATCGTAGAATGTTTGCTGCTTCGCTAAGAACCGATCTTTCCCAGCTGTTGCTAGGATATTTTTCAGCTAACTTTCCTAGCCTATAGCTTTCCTCGTACATTTCAGCAATTTTCCTCGCCAAGCTCACCAATACTTCAGCTGTCCGAACCAACTCAGCAATTTCCTTCTCTTTAACTACTGTTTTAGCTACCTGCATTTTCCCAAACCCCACTTCTCTGTGTATAGATTTCTGTATAGGAACTTATATATGTTTCTGTATAGGAAGCTGAATAGATTTTTTAAACATGTTCTTGCATAGAAAATAGTGGTGTAACTATGAGTTTCCAGGTTAGAGTTATTGTGAGGAAATCCAAGTATAAGGGGAAAGAGTACCCTACGTACTATGTTAATATTCCTGCAGCTCTCGCAAAGC
>QMRV01000216.1 GCA_003649445.1 Thermoprotei archaeon
AAACTGTAGCATAGGCTAGTACATCAAAGGAAACTAATACAGAGAAACCGGATAGAGGAAAAACAATATATTTTAATAAAATTACTAAAAGAATATTTTTTGATAAGAACTTATGAAATACATTTTGGTTGAAAATATTACATTCTTCTAGGATAATAGTTATGTTTTTGCAAGTTCCTTCAGATAATTTAATAGTTGTTTCACCATAATATGCTTTCAAATATTTAGTAGCTCCTGACGTGTTAGTAAATGAAATTAAGTCTACGGTATGAGTGATGATATTAGATATACTATTCACATATCTAATTTCAGCTACTATAATTCTGTATTTTCCTCCACCTAATTTTATTCTACATAATCCTTCATCATTTGTAATGCAATTAAGCCCTGCTATGTATATTCCTGTTAAATGATAATTTAAGCTAAGTATATCTATAGAAATATTCTTAGCAGGTTTCCCATCTGCGTAAACCACGTGTATTACTAGCGTCCCTGTATTGGTGTATCTTTCAGTTACGTCTACTATAGTTCCATTAGGGTATTCTGCGTAAACATAGCTTACATTCAGCTTTCGCCCTTTCTCAAATATTTGTGGCGAACAATTGAATTTACCAGTACTAGGGTCTACTATAATCCAGCGACCATTTACTAGCACTTCGTTCCAACTATGGTCTTCTCCCGGATTATGTATACTTCTAACAGTTAAATTAGCGGCGTTAGCTAGTTCTCGATATAATAGAGAGTATTCTAAGCACGCACCGCATTTTGTCACTAAAACCCACAAAGGACAATCATGTTTAATTAATCTTAGGCAAATGTACGGCGGTTTACTCGAGAAGACTATGTATCCATCTACTGTAAAGCATCTATATACATTATTAATGTTACTGAAAATCCATTTATGAATTAGATAGGCTTTCTTTGCTTCATCAGGAACGTTACCTACAATTTCACTAACAAGTATCTTTAATTTATTCTTATTGATATTATGAACAAACGGCATTACATAATATGGTATTAGTAAATATAGTATTAAGTAAGTTATAAGAAGAATCACGAATACAGTAAATGTTGCTTTATTAGGTACTTCTTTTGTAATATTTTTCAATACAATATTAGTTTTTCCACTTTTAGCAAAGTAATAGGAAGGAAAAACAATTACTCCGACTGCAAAGGGAAAGAATATCCAGTATCTTACATATTGAAATAAACTTACTAAGAATATAAACAAATAATATGAAGCAAACATATAAGCTGATATTATAAGTATAAATATTAAGGTTTTAAATAAAACATGGACTAGTGATTTCACAAGATATTTAAGGTTAGTTGGCTTAAATAAATATTCTCTTTTATTTAGAGAAATTATAGCGCTAGAATATATACCTAAGTTCTGTCCAAGCTGATTTATAAACTCTAGTTCATTCATGGAGTCTGCTTTAGTTAAACTGCTCTTGCTTGTGGTTAGTATTAGCATTGCTGTTTGTGTTGTTGTTTTTGTTTGGTCTATGTACAGCGGTCTTAGTCATACAGCAATGTTTCAGGTGAGTGATCTTCAGGTGTTTTCTGATGGGAGTAGGTGGAAAATAATGTTTAGGTTGAAGAATACCGGGACTATTACAGTTGACTGGATTAGAGTAGAAGTATATGAGGGGGCTTCTAGTAGAGGAACTTATACTTGGGGAAGCGACATCAAGCCTTACTGTGAACAGTGGTGTGAAAGCCCCTGGCGCGGCTCAGGTGTGGCTCCCGGAGACTCCCTTAAAGTAATTATTGTCGTAGGGTTTTACGGAGGACAAGTCGTCAAGCAGGTATTTGATGTTGTTGCATTGAAGTGGTGATTTTTAAGCAGAAGAGCTTTAGGTTGGGAAAATGGAGGAGTCGCTAACTAAGTTGCTGATAGTCGTTGTGTCTATTGCTATTACTGTAGCCGTTATAGGGATTTTCTGGAGTATGTACACTATGTTTTCTACTACACACGACTTCGCTGTATCGAATCCAGTTATCTATGACTTCGGGGGCTCCCGCAGAATACTAGTATTGCTGAGAAATACTGGCACAGTGCCTTTCACGAAAATTGAGCTCGATCCAGATAACGACGGTAAATACGAAGTATCGGTGTCGGCCAGCGTTAAACAGGGTGAAGAATATCAGGTCGACGGAAGCTTCACTGACTCGGTGACCTACCCTAAGCAGCCTGTAGCCATTAAAGTTACTTTCGCGGACGGGAAAACCGTAGTAAAAGTAGTAGAGTTTCCTGTTAGGAGGGGGTAATTTTTAAGGAAGTTTTTCTCCGTGAAGCTAGTTTATCCTCGTGAAGAAGACTTAAGCGGAAATATTCTCGAAAAATATAGTCCGGACGGCTACAGCCGAGTCTATATTGTTGATAAAGAGGGTGCGCTCTGCTATGTGCTAGAAGACCCCAAGGTAAGCGACAGCGAGCTGAGCTATGTCCGCGACATTATTGAAAACAAGCTAATCTACATAGTGAAGCCCTCTGACGTAGAAAACGAAGAGTCCTTCAAAAAGCTCTTGAAGAGAGTTGGGGTCGCAGACGACAAGCTAGTCTACCTTATTGTGAGAGAAGTAGTAGGCTACAAGATACTCCACCCGCTGATAATGGACGAGCACCTAGAAGACATTCTCTGCACTAGAGCAGGGCTCCCGCTAATAGTTCTCCACCAAGACTACGGTAGATTAACGACAAATATTGTTCTCTCAGAAAAAGAAGTAGACGACTTAGTCCGAATGCTCGCCTACAAAGGAGGGAAAACGATCAGCCGCTTTCTCGCTAAACTAGACTCAGTCATACTGCCTACAGGCGATAGAGCGAGGCTAGCTTACCGCTCAGAAGTTTCCGCTACATCAAACTTCACTATAAGGAAGTTCCCTCGAAGACCTTGGACTCCTCCACGCATACTGGCTACCCGAATGATTACAGCTGACGCTATGGCTTGGCTCTGGCTAGCAGTAGAGTACAAAATGCCTGTAGTAATGTTCGGGGAAATGGGCTCAGGGAAAACTTCACTGCAGAACGCTCTAGGAATGCTGATTAAGCCAGACTCCTCGGTCGCAGTAGTAGCCGACTGCCCCGAGCTGAAACTGCCGCACCCCATTAAATACGAGTTCTACGCGCGGCAACCAGAGACGCTGGAGAAGCTGGGAGAAATTACCTTAGAGGACCTTATTGCGCATGCTCTGAGAGCTTCAGTAGACTATGTTCTCGTAAACGAGGTGCGCTTCAAGGAAGCTAGAGCCTTCGCGCAGGCTGTAGCTACGGGACACGGAGGTCTAACTACTTTTCACGCATCCGATGTGGCGGCTCTTTTCGGGAGACTAAAGGATCTCGGAGTAGAGGAGAGTATAGCGGAGTCGCTTAAACTGTTTGTTCACTGCGCTACGCTAGTAGAGAAGAAGTCTAGGCCTCTGAGAAAGCGTAGAGTCAAGGGAATTTATTTTCTCAGGAGGCTCTCTGACTGGAAGCCTGAAGTAGAGCCTCTCTACGTCTACCGCCCAGAAGAAGATGTTCTCGAGTCCCGTGTAGAGAACTCTATTTTCCTAGAGGAGCTCGCCAGAGTCTCCTACATGTCCTCGGAAGAGCTTCTCGAAGAACACTCTGCTAGAAAACGCTTCCTAGAGCTAGTCACTAGAGCTAGAGAGAAGGCTGTAGAGAAGACTCCTCTCGTAGACTCTCCGAGCTTCTGGTTTGACTTGCTTAAACGCTTTTACTCTGAGCGCGAGAAAGTGCTAGCGAAGCTAGAGTCTCTCGCCGGCGAGGAGCCTCGGCGCAAGCAGAGAATAGTAGTCGAAGTCAGTGAAGAGGA
>QMRV01000217.1 GCA_003649445.1 Thermoprotei archaeon
CTACAGCAGGCTTGCTGGAGGAGAAGTTATCTTAGAAGATAAGGAGTCTAGATTTAAGTGGAGAATTTTACACAAATTCGTTTTCTCCAAGAATATGTACGGGTGTTACGGATGTGTTGGATGTGGAAAATGCACTGCTTTCTGTCCAGCTGGTATAGACTTCATTTACCTTATAGAAAAACTGCAGAGGTGATTTCATGAATCCCTATGTTCCTAAACCAGGCATAGTCGAAGGAATCAGATGGGAAACTGAAGCAGTTCGAACATTCGTCATAAGGTTTAGTGGCTGGACAATAGACTTCAAACCCGGACAATTTATGCAAGTTCTAGTTCCGGGAATCGGTGAAGCTCCTTTCTGCATAGCATCGAGACCGAGCGTCAAAGACAGAGTAAAGATAACTGTTCAGAAACGTGGAAACGTTACACAGGCTCTCCACAACCTCAAGAACGGCGACGCTGTAGGACTTAGAGGACCTCTAGGTACCGGCTTTCCTATAGAGGAATTTAAAGGAAGAGAACTTGTTATAGTGGGTACTGGTATAGGCATAGCTGCTCTACGGAGTCTTATCTACTTGGCTGTAGAACAGCCTAACTACTTTAGCCACGTAACAGTCGTCTACGGGACAAGGTATCCTCAAGACCTTATTTACGCCTACGAGTACGATGAGTGGAGAACTGCTGTAGACCTAATAGTTACTTTAAGTAGAGCTCCTCCAGAGTGGAGAGGACACCGCGGTAGAGTTACTGAACATTTAAGGAAAATGAGCTTTAGCCAAGACACTGTAGCAGCTGTATGTGGAAGCGGTGTTGTTATGCGTTCTGTATCGAAACTATTGATGGAGAAAGGAGTTAAGCCTGAAAACATTTACGTGTCTTTAGAAAGACACATGAAATGCGGTATAGGCAAGTGTGCTCGATGCATGGTTTCTCCCGGTCTTTATGTATGTAAAAATGGTCCTGTTTTTAACTTGAAGCAAATAAGTTTAGAATATATTGCGAGGTGGTAGTTTGCTCAAGGTAGCTGTATACTCTCTTACGTCTTGTCAAGGATGTTTAATGAACATAGTTATGGCGCTCGGCTCAGCTGTAGAGAGATTAGCTAAACTAGTTGACGTTGAGTACTTCAAGCTAGTCAAGGAAATTTATTCTGATGAAGAAATAGTTCCCGTAAATATAGCTTTTATTGAAGGCGCAGCTGTATGCGAAAAAGATGTAAAGAAGCTGAAGGCTATTAGAGATAATTGCAGAATTCTTGTAGCTCTAGGAACATGTGCTTCAACAGGCGGCGTCGGTTATTACGGTAGTAGGCGCGCTAAGGACTTTAAGGAGCCGAAGATAGTCAGGTATATTGAAGGAGAACCTCTTAGCTCAATAGTATATGTCGACTACGAGCTGAGAGGATGCCCTGTTACTTTTAGCGAATTTATGGAAACTTTATCGAAGTTAATTAAAGGCATCATTCCAAGACCTATAGACTATCACGTGTGTATGGAGTGTAAAGAAAAGGGAATACCCTGTCTCCTCGATAGAGGAATACCTTGCTTAGGGCCAATAACGATGGGCGGTTGCGGCGCGCCGTGCCCGTCAATCGGTATACCTTGTTACGGCTGCCGAGGCCCCGCTCTCGAAACTGATTTCGATAACTATGTGAACATGCTGAGAGAAAAGGGGATCTCTCTTCAGAGAATAATCGAGAGTATTGAGGTTTTCATGGGAAGAAAGGCTAGAGAATGGAGGGAGAAGTATGGTAATATATATTGACATAGACTCAATAAGGTTTATTGAAGGACATGCTAGACTGAAGCTCTACTTTAAAGACGGTAGGCCTGTAGCAGAGTTCTGTATAACAGAGGGATCGCGCTTTATACCAAAGGTTCTCGAGAAAAGATTTCCCGAAGAGGCTCCTGTCATAACTAGCCGTATTTGCGGCGTCTGCCATACTGCCCACGCACTAGCTTCAGTTAAGGCGATCGAGAGCGCCATAGGAATTAAAGTAGACTCTCTCGTAGAAAAAGCTCGTACATACATCCTTCTGCTAAACTATCTTCAAAGCCACTTACTTCACTTAGCGTACATGACATTCCCTACAATAACTAACGTGTACTCTATCTTCAGAATAAAGGATAAAAGTGTATTAGAGATAGGCTCTAGACTAGCAATTTCTGCCTCAAAAGTATTCGAAAAACTCGGAGGACGAGCAGTACACGTACCTCTTTTCGCGGCTGGAGGCTTCTCTTACCCTATTAGCGGCCGTAGACTAGCTAAAGTTCTCAAAGAGAATTTTGAGAGAAAACTAAAAGAATCCGTGCTTTTCACCGAAAAAATATTGAATTTAGGTGTACCTGAGTTCGAGAGACATAGAGCTCTGGGAGCAATTAAAATGCATAGAGAATATACTCCGTGCGAAGCAGACCCAAAGATAGCTACTACTCTAGGAGAAATAATGAGCAAAGAAGAGTACTACTTTAGACTGAAGCCTGTTTTCAGAGAGTACTCTACGTCACAGCACGTCCTGTTTGATGGAGAAGAGCTGACAGTAGGAGCTCTGTCGAGAATAATAATTAACAAAAGACTGCTTTCACTCGAAGCTAAAGAACTAGCTGAGCGCATTGAGTGGAAACCAGACCCATTTCTCATAGTTAAAGCCCAGGCAATAGAAGTAGTAGATACAGTGGCTAAATTAGAGTATGCTCCAGAGGAACTAAGAGACTTAGAAATAGAGCCTATCGAGCCTCCTCGCGTTGAAGAAGCAAGAGGAGTGGGCGTAGTTGAAGCACCTCGTGGGCTGCTAGCACACTACTGCGAAATAAGAAATTATAGAATATACAAGTACGTAATAATCGTGCCTACTGCCGTAAACTCCAGGAGTATTGAAAGAGACTCCGAAATACTTACCTTAAGATCAATACACTTAGGCTCAGAGAAACTCAAGATAGTTCTAGAAGACTTAGTAAGAGCATACGATCCATGCACATCATGTGCTGTAAGCTTAGACCACACGGTCAAAACATAAAACAAGCCTTTTTCCTCTTAAGTTCCTCCAACACTTTTTCTCTTTGACCAAAAACCTCCTTTATTCCCGAGTCCGTAGTTGAGAGAATAGCTTTCTAACTATATACTGAGTAGCCACTAACGAGTCGAAATATTTAAGACTATACTTTTCGCTAAGATATGCTGTTACGCAGAAATCTAGAGGATAAACAGGCTCTACACTATTCACATCAATTACTCGGCTCAACAAACTCCATACAGCTCTGCGCTCGTCTTCAGTAAAGCCTCTAGCTTTCATTAATAAATCGAGCTCTAGCAACGCTACTTCAGACACTCTCCTCTCTTTACCTAAATTCTCTACTACGTCTACTGCATCGTCGTGAAAAGATCTGTTTGCTTAAAATACGCAACCAAATAAACAGTATCAACCATTTTCAAGACTCCCCACCATTTTAAATAAAAGCTTCGATGCTTCATGGTCTACTTCGCGCCAGTTCTTAAACTTTTCTTCGAAAACACTAGATACCTTACTATATAGTCTGCTTAAGAGATAAAGCTCTATTACTCCTTCATCCCGAACCTTAATAACTACTTTATCTCCTTTACGAAAGCCAAGTCTTCTCCTAAGTTCGCTAGGCAAAAGAATTCTTCCTCTCTCGTCAATCGAAACTACGAACTCCATAATTCCGCAGAGTTGATATTTACCCATGCTATAAGTTTTCTCACGTAAGCACATCATCCCATAAGAAGCTATATTATTTGCCAAGTAGATAGACCTAACGTGGTAGTTAAAATAGTACCCGAACCAGTTAAATTAAAA
>QMRV01000218.1 GCA_003649445.1 Thermoprotei archaeon
AATCGCCTGTAAAGAAAACCGCTTGGTAAGGTTTATTGCTTTGAATAATTTCCTCCATGATTTTAGGTATTTTCCTAGCTCTTGTAGGTATGTGAGTGTCCCCTGTAATTAAGACCTTAATCACAAGTAAGCCACCTAACAGTTATCCAGTTGGGAATATTTTAGAAAACTTGTTTAAAGTTTACTTTTAGGAACTTGATCTGTCCACGTACTTTACAGTGTATTTCTCGGGTTTAAGCTGAGAAACTATATATTCAAATGCCTTCCAAGGATCTGTTCCTTCACCGCAAGTGTAGATATCTACCGTCGCATATCTATACTTAATCCACGTATGTAATGCTATATGGCTTTCAATGACCAACGCTAGGACACTTACTCCTCCTTTCTCACCACGGAGCTTCCATGACTTTATATCCCATAGGGTTGCGTTAGCTTTTTCCGCAGCTACTTCAACTATTTTTCTTAGTTTTTCTTCGTCTGAAATTACATTAGCGTCACAGTTGTAAAGGTTACCGTAAACGTGTTTTCCGACTATTTTGCTCATATGCTAACCCTTAATCTAATGCTCGAATAGTCAGATAAAATAGGTGTTTATAAAGATTTTCTTAAATGAAATTCTATGATACATTAACACGTGTTTAGGTATTTTCCATAAAGTCGTGCAGCTGATTGCTTTTTTAATCAATCACATGCAACATTTAAATTACCACTGGATATAATGGTATTTAGGAAGAGGTTTCCTCCATGGAGTATAATGCGGAGATTATAAGCATAGGTAATGAGCTTTTAATAGGTAAAACAATAAACACTAATGCAACATGGCTTGCTAGAAAACTTACAGTTCTAGGCTTTAATGTTAAAAGAATAACTACAATAGGGGATTCAATAGACGAAATAGTTTCTGTTTTAAGAGAAGCTATTCGCAGAAAACCGAAAATCATAATAACTACAGGAGGCTTAGGCCCTACATTCGATGATAAAACAAGCGAAGCTCTAGCAAAAGCACTAAACAGACCATGGATTGTTAATGAGGAAGCATTAGAGTTGGTGAGGAGAAAATATGTTAGCATGGGCCTTGAACTTACACCGTGTAGGGTAAAAATGGCTAAAATGCCAAAAGATTCTAAACCATTACCCAACCCCGTGGGCACTGCTCCTGGGATCATGGTTCATGGGAAGGAAACGGTAATAATCTCCCTACCCGGCGTCCCTAGAGAAATGAAGGCTATTTTCGAGGAACACGTGGAACCTTTTTTAAGAAAAATAAGACCTGGTGTATACTTTTGCGAGAAAAGCATTAAGATCAAAGGTATTCCGGAATCCTCTTTAGCGCCTCTAATTAGTAAGGTTATGAAAATGGTTAGCAGAGTTTATATTAAAAGCCATCCTAAAGGATCCGAAGGAGAACAGCCTGTAATAGAATTACACATAACTTCTTCAGATACCGCGCGTGAAAAAGCTGAGTACCATATAAAGGAAGCCATAGAAATACTACTAAAATTAATAAGAGAAAACTTTCAAAAATTCCAAGTAGAATGAGAACAATTTTGCACATCAAAAATCTAGGAGGATTATTCATTGAGTAAAGTTATTAATTCATTACAAATAGTTAAGAAAGCAACAGTAGATGGTGAAGTAGCTTTAATATCTTCTGGGCCACTGAAGCTAGGGGGACTTCACAGATCTAGAGTTGGATGTTTAACTTTCGAATATCTTAAGCCTCCTAATGCTAGACTTAGAGAAGCAACCCTTGAAATAGCAATAACAACAGCTACTGAACCATCCCATGTCAGGTGGAGATTATGGTTTAATAGTTTTCCGCTAACAAGAGAATTTAAGCCTCAAGCAACTGTTGAACTTAAAGAAGAATACTTCAATAAGGTCCTATTCGATGTTACACCAATACTGCACGCTAGAGAAACTGAAGAAGCAAAGTTAGCTATAAAATACGATGGACCTGGAGAAGCAGAAGTAAACCATGCAAATCTAGTTCTAGTGTTTGAAGCTAAAGAAGCAAAGTCTTCATACACGTATTTTTCCGGAGCACTAATAATACCACCTAACCAGACATCTAAATTTAACGTACCACTAAAAATTATTGATGGACATTCAGGAGAACTTAAGGCTATAGCTTTAGCTAAGTCTAAACATTCATCAGCATCAATAAGCGTTAACGGTGTAAAGGTATTTTCGCTTAACACCTTAAGTGATTTAGAAGAAATACAAATAGAAAATATTATGGTGAAACCGAACAATGAGGTAGAGGTTAAGCATGAAATATTTAAGGAAAATACCATTAAGAAGCCCTTAAATATATCGACGTTTATTTTAGCGTCGACAAAAATACTTAGACCACATATTAAAATAAAAAGTGTAAGAATAGTTTCTGAAGGAAAAGAGCCTAGACTTCTAGTGAAAATAGCAAATACTGGGAAATCCTGTCCTGATAAACTATGGCTTTTGCTAATAGATACAGGAATCATAGTAAGCAGGTTAAAATTGCCGTGTCTAAAACCAGGTGAGGAAAGAGACATAGAGTTACCGTTTAAAACACAGTTGAAGATAAGGCAACATTTACTATCGCTAAGAACTGTATGGACTAAGCTAAGCAGAGTTTATTCAGAGGAAGTAAGACTGGTAAATATTTCTACTTCCTAAGCATACTAGAAGGACAAACATCATTAACAGGACATTTTCTACATAGCGGGTTTCGTGCTCGGCAAATATTCCGTCCGAAAAGAATTAGTAATAAATGAGCTTTCAACATCTCCCCAGGGCTAATATGCTTCTCTAACTCCCTTCTAATGGTATCGTAGTTTGAAGAACTAACTAAACCTATTCTTCTTGATATTCTCTTGATATGCGTATCTATAGGGAGAACTGGTTTTGAGAAGCAAAAACATAAGATTATATCCGCTGTTTTAAAACCTATGCCTGGCATTTTCAATAATATTTCTCTTGCCCTATCTGCAGATAGGTTTTTAAGTTTATCTAGGGAGCCATTAAAATTCTTGATTATGATGTAAGCTATTTCCTTTAACCATCTAGATTTGACCTTGTAAAGACCAGCTGGCTTAAGAGCTTCCTCCAGATCCTCAAGACTGGCTGACGAGATAGTATAGGGGTTTATTTCACCTAGAATTTTTCTTAAATTCTCTGCAGCTTTTCTAACGTTCTTCCAATTGGTATTTTGCGAAATTATTGTTAAAACTAAGTGTTCGAAGCAGCTCCTCTTCTTAATCTCACTTATAAACCTTTTAACCATGCTACCATAGGCTTTTTCAGAATATTTCAAGATCTGCTTTAGGATTAAACTCAATAAATTTTCACCTTTAACACCTTTCTTATTTCATCTACTAGGATTAAGATTAAGGATAGAATAATTATGCAGAACATATCGTTTAACAGCAATGGTTCAACATCGAACATTGAAGGTAGACCGTATATAGCTAGTAACTGAAGAGTAATACTTATTATTAATGCATAAATCATGCTCTTATTTGATAATATGCCAAGCTTAGCTATAGTGTTTTCAGCACTTCTAGAACTTAAGGCATACATTATCTGAGCAAATACTATGAAAGTGAAAGCCATGGATCTAGCATAGTTTAGGTCCAAAGGTAAGCTAGTCAAATATAAGAAAACAGTTACAGCAGCCATGATTATCCCTACAAACACAGCATACGTCATAGTTTTTAATGTGAAGAGTTCTTTAATTATATCTTTAGGTTTCTTCGTCATGATACCTGGTTCTGAGGGTTCAAGACCTAGTGCTATCGCTGGAAAAGAATCTGTTATTA
>QMRV01000219.1 GCA_003649445.1 Thermoprotei archaeon
ACCAACAACTGCAGAAACAGGCATACCTCCGCCTATAGCTTTAGCTACAATTACTAGGTCCGGCTCTATGTTGAAATGCTCTATTGCAAACATCTTCCCTGTTCTAGCCATTCCTGCCTGTATTTCGTCATCCGCAAAAACTATTCCGTATTCCTTAGTTAACTTACGTAAACCTTGCATAAAGTTCTTTGGAGGAACAAGCACTCCAGCATCTCCTTGAATAGGTTCAACAAGAAATATAGCGAAAGAGTCTCCTGCAACAGTTGTTCTGAAGAAGTCCTCTATTAATCCTAGGTAATACTCTCCACATTCTTCCTCGCTTAAATCAAATGGGCATCTATAGGTGTCGGGATACTGGAAGAAGTAAACGTTTGGTAGCGCATGCATTCTCTTTCTGAGTTTAGGATTGAATGAACCGGATGCTGAAAGTACAGCGTATGTTGTCCCATGATAGGAATATGTGAATGATGCTATGTTAGGTCTTTCAGTGTAGAGTAGAGATGCTTTTATTGCTGTGTCACAAGCATCTGAGCCGCTAAGTCCGAATGCGACTTTCTTCTTGAAATTACCTGGTGTTATTTCTACAAGAAGCTTAGCGAACTTTACTGCTGGCTCATGATAAAAGTATAGGCAGTAATGTATGAAGTCTTCCAACCCCTCCTTAATAGCTTTAACAACATATTCATTTGTATGGCCTATGTTGTATGTTGCTGCACTAGAGAGAAAGTCTATGTACTCATTACCGTCAGCATCCCACACCTTAGCCCCCTTAGCCCTCACTACAGCTACAGGGAAATACTTGAAGGCAACGCCTTTAGAGACATACTTCTCATATTCTTCAGCTATCTTTAGATTATTAGAAATCTTCTTTGATGTTAATTTAGAAATTTCCATGATACTCATTCTCAGAACACCCTAAGTTTCAAAAAGAAGAATTAGCCTTAAACATATATAAAGATTTAAATAAAATAAACCATTAATACGGAGCTACACTGCCGTGATGTGATTGGACATGGAAAATGCTATTCTTGCTATTGGTGAAGTATTCAAATATCATGATACAGGAATAGGTCATCCAGAGTCCCCTAAAAGAATAGAGGTAATAGTAGATTTCTTGAAAGGGTTTAAACATAGCGGTCTTGAAGTTATTGGACCTGAGAAAGCTGATAGAGAAGTTGTTGAACTTGTTCATAGCCCTGAATACGTTGAATATATTAAGGTTTTTTCAGAGTCGGGAGGAGGGCATCCATTAGGAGACCTAGATACCGTAGTAAGTAAGAGAACATATGAAGTAGCATTATATGCCGTAGGCACTACCTTAAAAATTCTTAGAAAGGTAATTTTTGGAGAATACAAAGTAGGTTTTGCTGCTGTAAGGCCGCCAGGACATCATGCTCATAGAGAACTAGCTAAAGGTTTCTGCATTTTCAACAACATAGCCATAGCAGCAAAATACTTGCTAGAAAACTATGGTTATAGGAAAATAGCAATACTGGATATAGATGCCCATCATGGCGATGGAACTCAGGAAATATTCTACACTACAGATAAGGTGCTTTACGTTTCACTTCACCAAGACCCTAAAACGCTTTATCCTGGAACGGGCTTCCCTGAAGAAGTTGGGGAGAAGGAAGGAGAGGGTTTCACAGTTAATATACCGTTACCACCAGCTACGGGAGATAAGGGTTATGCTTTAGCTCTTAACAGCATAGCCTTACCAATAATAGAGTTATACGAGCCGGAAGTATTGCTTGTATCAGCAGGTTTCGATACGCATCATGAAGACCCGTTAACTGACCTAAACTTAACCCTTAAGACGTACTGGCGCATAGGTAAGGCGTTATGTACACTTCTCAGGAAAGTAGAGGGCGTAGTAGCTGTTTTAGAAGGAGGATACGCATTAAACTACTTACCTAAGGCTATTTTAAATCTCATATTAGCATGTAGTTCCGAGAAACCGCTATTCGATGAGAAAATATTGCTCAGAGAAAACCTTGGTCATGTGAGAAAGTATACTGAGAGATGTTTGAGAATTCATAAAAAATATTGGGAATTATAATGATTTTTCAAGTTCACTTAGCCTATTAATGATTTCTGAAAGCTCTCTCTTCACCCTTTCAATTTTACTTCTCAGCTCTGAAACTTCTGCACTAATCTTCTTTGCTTCTTCCTCAACTTTCTCCTTTATCAAAGCCTCTAGCTCAGCTAATGGCTTGTAAACTGTTATTTTAAGTGATTCCTTTTCCCAAACAACTTTGTTCCCTTCAAGACTATAAGCTATTTCGACTTCAGCAACATCTTCATCTGACAGTTTAAGCTCTAACATTTTATCTTTCACTAGTGCGTCAAGTACATCTCCTGCTTCTCTAACAGCTTTGGGATTAACACCTTCCACAAGTAAGCTTCTCTTAATCTTATCAACAGCATATTTTAAGCGTATAACCCCTGAAGAAACTACAGGCATAATGTTCTCCCAAATATCATTTCTACTATCGAGCTCTTAAATACCTATTGCTTTCCTAGACTAGCATATTTACTTGAACAACACTATATAGTTCACATTTTCAGTTAAGCATTATATCTTTATATCCTTAGCTAAAAACTATGGTTCATGTATTACCCAATTACATATATCGTTAGCGCAAATTATTCCTGAAATTACAACCGCCTCTACTCCGCCGCCTGGAAATGTTGAAGCACCTACTAAGTATAAGCCCTTTATAGGGGTCTTAAAGTATGGTCTCTTGACATCTATTGACTGGTCGAAAGCATAAATAGCTCCTTCAGGTGTTAGAGTATATCTTTCGAAAGTTTTTGGTGTTGCAGCGTCCTGAACCACTATATGTTCACGTAAATTCGGAATGATTTCCTCGGCTTTCTTAATTAGCTCATCAGCGAGTTCTCTCTTTTTCTTTAAATACCCTTCAGTTCCTCTCTCGGAGAAATCATGGTAGTAAGCCGGAGTAATTATTGTAATACTAGCCTTACCCGGCGGAGCAAGATCTGGATCTGCATTCGAATTTATTACGACATAATAGCCTTGGTCTAGATTCACAATAATTGATGGGTATTGTGAGAGATCCATGTTGACTCCTAAATATACAGCGAAGCATGAGAAAGACATTCTTAAACTTCTAATGTAGTCAATGAATTTCTTTTCTAAATGTTCCTTACCAATAAGTTTTAGGAATGTGACTTTAGCGTTAGCATTTGCTACTACTATTGGCGCCTTAAATACCTTATTGCCTACTTTTACACCTTTAACTTTACCTTTCTCAACCAATATCTTATCCACCCTATGGTTTACTAAAACTTTGCCGCCATGATCTTCAATGTATTTCTTCAACGCGTTTGCGAAATGTTGTGCCCCACCCTTTGGAAAATAACCTCCATAAATATAATACGATACTACAGCTGTAAGCGCACTACTTGCAGGAACTTTACTTGGGTCTAACCCGACGTAACCTATTAAAGCACAAAGTAAAGACTTTAAATCACTACTTTTAAAGTACTCATCAAGTTTTTGCTTGTACGTCTTTTTTAGCCAGTCGTAGAAGTGCGGATGTTCTTTAGGGTACTGTAGAAGTTTTTTACCACCGAAAACCTTAGCAATAAGTTCAGCAGGCAATGGAACACCATAGGTTTCTGCTTCCATATAACATTCTTCATAAGCTTTCTTGGCTTCCTCGAAAAACGCGTTAATGTTTTCTGCTTCCTCTGGAAACATTTTTGAAAGTGTTTCCATAAATTCTTCTAAATTCTTGGCTTCAATTTCTACACCTTTGTAGATATATTTAAC
>QMRV01000220.1 GCA_003649445.1 Thermoprotei archaeon
GCAGAAAGCTTCAAACCATACTTTCCTATCTTCTCTGCTGAAGCGTAGATTAGAAAACTTGTTCCTTCACCTGCAGCTAATGTTCCAAGGTATGTTGTTGGGTTTTCTACAGCTAAACCTTCATCCAATGTTTGCGCATATACTGTTAAGTATTTAGCGTCATAGTCTCCTACATTTACTAGTTGCCCCCTAATAATCACGCTACTGCCTGATGTAGTGTACTGTACTTCTGTAAACACAACTTCTGCTTTTCTTGCTAAAGGTATTATGTACGTTTTAGCGTACGTACCCGAAGCTTGCAGAGTCTTATATGTAACTGTAATAGTTATAGGCAGGCCATTTACTTGAACGTCAGGTGGGCAGTAAACTTTAGCGCTAGCTTTAAAGCTTCCTGGCTTATCGGTTAAGATAGGAGCCTTGGGTTCATAGTCAAGAATGGATAGTGCATCTGACTGGAAGTCTATATTTAATTCTACAGGCTCATTACCTACGTAAACAACATTGAAGTTGATGTTCTGAACTTTTCCCTTTTCCAGTTTTTCTGCCAGAAGTTCCGTATAAACGTATGTTCTACCAGATATTGGTAGGCTAAACTCTACCTCCCATTTCCGCTCTTCAGGTAAAGGAGCTAATATCGTATATTTAATCTTAAGTCGGAATGTGTAATTTCCTTCAGAAGTATTTAGTGGAACTATTACCTTAAACAATAACGGAAGTATTTGTCCCTTGGGAACGAATTCCATGTGTGAGGTCTTTACAATACTTTCTCCATCTAAGCCAGTGAGCGGTTTAGGTAGATGCAACTCGGCTATTATGTCTTTTAACCCATTAGCTAACGTAGGGGTTATATAAACTGTAATTACGTTTATTGAACCTGGCGTTGCTATGTAGTCTACTTCTTCAACACCCCATTTTGCACCTAGAAATAATACGTCATCATGTTTACATTTAACGGAGGCTATAAAGGAAGCTAGGAGTAGAGATAGCATTATAACCAAGTATAGTATTTTCTTCATTCTCACACCTCAACTTCTTCTCTAACTATTTTCCCATCATGTAAATAAATTATTCTGTCAGCAACTTTAGCTATTCTTGGATTATGTGTAGCTACAATAACTGTTCTGTTCTGCTTTAAAGAGAGTTCTTTTAGGATATTTATAACGACTTCTCCGCTTTTGCTGTCAAGGTTACCTGTAGGTTCATCAGCAAGTATTACTTCTGGGTTATTAGCTAATGCTCTAGCTATTGCTACTCTTTGCTGTTCTCCACCACTTAACTCTGTGGGTCTATGATGTAAGCGGCTACCTAGGCCAACTGCTTCTAAAAGCTCCTTAGCTCTTCTTCTACGTTTATAGAAGGGGTAGCCAGCTATCGCTAAAGCCATCTCTACATTTTCCAAGGCTGTAAGCCAAGGTATAAGGTTAAACGTTTGGAAAACAAAACCAATATGTTTAGCTCTAATTTTCGAAGCTTCAGCATCATTTAGCCTGCTAACATCCTTTCCCAGGAAAAACACTTTCCCTTGAGTAGGTTTATCGAGTAAACCTAGGATGTTAAGTAGGGTAGTTTTACCTGAACCGGAAGGCCCCATTATAACTAAAAATTCTCCACGCCCAACATTAAAAGATACTTCGTCAAGAGCTTTTACTGCTAATCTACCCTTTCCATAAATCTTCGCCACCGAGTTTAATACGTAAACTAGTTCTGTATGTTCCTTAAATGCAGAGTTCTTCATAGTGTTTACCCAGCTGTACTCATATACCACCTATAGTACAATGCACCCATAATGGCTCCTAGAAGTGCATACTCAATGAAACCTATGATATATCCGGAGAATATAAGCCATTGAGGTAATGTTTTAGGTTCGGGAAGACCCGTACTGAAAGCTGAGGTCTCCGAAATTATTGTCCAAATAACGTATATTGCCAAGGTAAGTGTTAGCGCCTTAAGTATAGGGCTTTTTGTTGGAAGTTTATTGTAAATCACTGCATACACTAAACCCACAATTACTCCGATAATGATGAAAACTATAATTGCTCCAATACTACCCCAAATTCTCCCAGTATTGTAAGATATTTCCACAAGCTGATCTAGAGACATTCCCGAAGGTAATTGCGCACCATATTTTTCAAAAGCTTCTTTAAGTGTTTCTCTAAGTATGTTCATGTATTCTTCCTTGAAAATCGTCATTTGCGAGTATGTTATGACACCCGCGATCACGCCTGCTAGTAAGCCTCCTACAAGACCAGCCTTAGCGCCGCTTGATATTTTACCCATGTTCCTCACTCTCTTCTTAAGCTATCCACTCTTTAGAAACAGGTGATATTTAAGCTGTTTCTCATACTTTCTAAAGCTTTCCATATTTCGTCAATGATTAAAGTTTAATAGTTTCCTATATGTTCTGATTATGATGAGGAATCATAGCCTATGGTTGTTTCCACCGAAAAAATTTCCAATAAAATAGTGCTTTCAGCTATTTTTATAGCATTAGGCGTTACCATAGCCCCGTTCTTGTACATACCGTTTTTAACTACAAAAGCTTACCCTGGACAACACATGGTAAATGCTATTGCAGGTGTGCTTCTAGGCCCCCTATGGGCTGCCCTCATAGCTACAGTAATAGGCGTCATTAGAAACGCTATGGGCGTAGGGACAATATATGCCTTCCCCGGAGGAATACCTGGAGGCGTTATTGTAGGAATATTTGCTTACATCATTAGAAGGGTCAAGCCGGAAGCAGTAGACTATGCTGCCTTAACCGAGCCTATAGGTACAGTTCTCATTGGAGGAACTCTCTCAGTATACATGGTAGCCCCACTAATTGGTGATTTAAAGGTTGCAGGAGCACTGATCCCTATATGGGTGCTTTTCGCTTTAAGTTCCATACCAGGATCAATATTTGGCCTCATTATATTGAAGGTGCTTAGAATTGCAGGCAAATATCCAGCAACTAAGCGTAAGTGAGGTCTTAAATAAGAGGACACTTATAATAGGGGAACTAGCTTCGGGAAAAACTCTTTTAACGTTAAAACTTACCTTGAACTTGGTAAACAATGGTTATGGTAAACACATTACGGTACTGGATTTCGCACCTAAGAAAATAGGAAATATTGGTGGAAAATTCCTAGATTTCGGCTTTAATCCTTCGAAAGTATTTGCTTACCTAACTCCTCTTAAGGTATATACACCTAGAATTTCCGCTAAATCTTCCCAGGAATTGCTGAGTCTGGCCGTAAAGAACAAAGAAAACATTGAGAAAATTATTTTCAAATACTTAGCCAATCCTACAGAAATACTGGTAATAAATGATCTTACACTATATTTCCATGCAGGATCTCTAGAGCTAATAGATGAATGTATAATGTTATCTAAAACGTTCATAGCAAACGCCTACTACGGACATGAGCTCTCCTTCAATCATGGAACAGGAGTTTCCGCTAAGGAGAGAAGTTTAGTTATTGAACTAATGAAGTACATGGACAATATTATTGTATTGAAAAGAAAGAGGGAGGACAGGTAAGAGGGGTGTTAGGGGAGCTCTGCTAGTTTCAAGTATTTTCACGGGGGTTTATTAACTCTTTCGTATAAATCCTAGTTTCCATAAGTATTTTCTCCAATATTTTTAGGACAATGCTTATATATCCTAAAATAACATTTCAAAATGGGTGTTAATGTAAAGTGGCCCCTGAAATATTTAGGTTTTCTTGTCTTAATGTAGGGGCCGCTTGCTGGCAATGGTGTTGGTAAAGTAGTTTACTTCATCTTCTTGGTGGTTTCATGCTTTCTACCGA
>QMRV01000221.1 GCA_003649445.1 Thermoprotei archaeon
CAGGGCTAGGAACAGCTTCTCCGCCCAGTCCTCGGCTTCCCTTAAGTCATAGCCCCAGACGGCTACCCCGTAGCACCATATCAAGCCGAGCTTCCTAGAGTACGCCGCCAAGAGCACCAGCCTCGCCTGAGTAAACTGTTTAAAGCTCGACACCACGTCTCTATGCATCTCCAACAAAGTCTCGACTTGCGACAGCTCCCTAGGGCTCCGGAGGAGCCTAAGTAGCTTGACTACTCTCCAGTACTCGCCCCAGTTTTCGTCGTAGAGCCTGTAGATTATCTCCCGAAGCCTCCCTTCTTCCTCTACTACCCGGTAGTCTAGAAGCCTCACAGGGAAAAAATCAGGTGAATAAAAGCTAGAGTCTTAGAGCTACTATTAGGGCTACTATCATCGCAAGGAACATTATTATGAGGTCTCCTAGAAGGTCTTCGTGCTCCTTGATTTTATCTTTCAGAGTCAAGGGAGGATCCCCTAGTACTATATTTTCTGCAAGCTCTAAAATCTTTTTATACTGAAGATACCGCACCGAAATAGCCGCTACTAATAAAATGAAGCCTAAGTGAAGCCACATGCTAGTATACCCTAGCGCCACCACTGCTACATAAAGCCCCATGAAGCCGAGTGCTGCATTAAAATAGTGTCTCGCACGCTCACTGGTCTCCTGCAAAACAGCAATCTGTGCCTCAATGTTTACTGTCGCCGCTTTCTCGACTATCTTGCGCCATTTACTAGTCATTTTCCCAGCCCGCGCCTTTGTAGGGCACAGTATTGTGTACTAGAGCTTATAAGCGGGCGAGGTTTCTCAGAACCTCTTCAGCCTCCTTGGCTCTCTCGTAGCTGTGTATCAGCCTCGCCAGATGATATATGGGCGCGACTACTGGTGTCAATGCAAATAAGTTCGCTATAAACATTGCCTGTATTCTCACCGAGCATACGAAGCCTTCATCTGGAATCCACAGGAAGTTGGCTAGAGAGACCGCTGTCTCGTTCAAGAGAGCCATCGCCAGTATTCCTAAACTATATATTATCATAGTGGACTTGTAGAGCTTCTCTGTCTTCGAGAGCTCGCTCGGGTACAGGACGGCTGCCGCTAGGAAGAGGGCTGCGCCGAAGCCACCCAACAGCAAAATTACAGGGTTTGAGAGTATCATTGATGTGGCTACTAGAGCGGAGACCACGAAGATGTGGCTGAGGGCTCTCCGGGAAGCCTCTCTGTCCGCGAGGTACGCTGCGGCTAGGACTACTCCGCCGTAGGCCAGCGCGAAGACTAGGGGGTGGAGCTCTAGAAGCCTCTGACACCCTACCAGCGGAGCGGAGAGACCTAGGCAGCTGAGAGCAGTCCTCCTCTTCCTCCGGGAGCCGGCTAGAACGGTGAGCAGGGTGAGCGTGGGGAGCCCTAGCCAAGTGTAGTCCAAGAGAAGTGTCTCCACTGAAGCCTCGACCGCGACTTCTCCCTGCCCCCGCAGGTACACGTCCCTAGAAATAATCTCGGCTTCTAGGATCAGGGAGCCGGGTACGCTGTCTACTTCTGCCTCGAACTCGTATGCGGTCACGTTCCACTCGTACGTCGAGCCGGCTAAGCGCACTCTGAGGATGTAGGGCGGCTTAAACGCAGTCCTCAAAACAAGCCTCCCGGGCCTCTCCTCTACTTCAACGACAGCCGTAGTCTGGCGCGCCAGAATGTGCTTGAAGACGAGCGTCCTGTCTTCCGCCTCGACGACTGAGTAGAGCGAGCCGTTGACGACTAGAGCACGGAAAGAGACTTCAACTGGCTCGCAGTACCACTTAACAGCCTTAACTGCCACAAGCCTCGGCTTCTCCTCTACGACTATTCTGGGGTAAATAGTGCAGTTTATGTAGATTGGGCGGAGAACCATCAGCTTCTCTACGTAAAGCCAGTCCGCGTACTTGAAGCCTTTTTCCTCCAAGAACCTTTTCTTCGCGCTGTCTTGGGGGAAGAGCAGGAGCCAGAGCGCAGCAGCCTCCGCCGAAGGCACCTTAGAGCCCCTTAAAGGAGCCACCGCGTACCCTAAGTCAAAGCCCTCTAGGTCTCTTTTATCGACGCTGTAGCCTAGGACTCGGAGAGCCCTCGCCACGTAGTAGGCGGTCTCGAAGTCCTCTGCCTCCCTCAGCTTCTCGTAAAGGAGGCTCGCGTTTACTCCGGAGTCTAAGCCTATTCTCGTGAGGAGCCACGACGCGTAGTAAGTAGCTTCAGCAGAGAACTCCTCGGACAGAGGTGTCTCAGAGAAATAGCCTTTTTTACGGCACTTCAAGACGAAGGAGAGAAGTCCTTGGTCTAGCTCCTCCCCGTAGAAGCTCTTCAATAAAAGCTCCTTCGCCATCTCGCTGCAGGTGAGCGCCCGATGAACATACTTAGGCCTCGGGATGTACTCTATATGGTGGATGTAGCTGTAGTCCTTGGCTTTAAGGACAATCGTGTTCTTGGGCTGAGCAGCTAAAACAGCTAAAAAGACTACAGCTACCAGTAGCACAGCGGGCTTCTTCATGAGTAGAGGCGCTGAGAGATAAAAGCCGGCTACGGATAAATAACAACTATCTCTCTAGCCCTCGCCACTAAATCGGACAGCACATGGAAATCGTCTGTTTCTTCCGGGAGAACAATCAGGACAGCGTCTCCTTCCTGCCCGCCGAGCCGCGCCCGCAACAGTATTATTTTTTCTTTCCTCATGTCCCAGACATAAGCCCACTTGACAGAAAACTCTGTTAAACCCATGTACTGCGCAATAGTCCTCACTAAAAACTTCATGACAGCTTTAGCACCGCCCCTCAGATATCTCAAAGCCACCTCTCTGCTCACGTCCACGGGGTAAAACAGGTCAGTTCTAAAGAGGTAGAGCCATACAGCAGACTTACGTACCTTAGATTTGCTCACAGTAAATACCCTATAGCACCAAATAAATAGCTGAGCTAAGGCGGGGCTTCTGCCTCTACTTCAGCGCCCTCTATTTTAGCCCTCTTGTAGATGAAGTAGGCTGAAGCCGCGGCAATAGATACTAGGGAAGCCAAGTAGAGCTCCCGGACAAAGGGAGTATACATTATCCTCACAAAGCTGTTCACAGGTAGCTTGTCCAGCAGGCTCAGCGCCGTAGAAACATATAGCTCTAAGAAACCCTCGGAGCCTTCAGTGTTCTTCAGAAGGTACTCTGAGACAAGGTCTTCTGGCGAAAGGTCTCTAATCTTAACCGCGCTCCAGTCCAAGGTATCTGCCAGCGCCGCAAGAGTTTTTCCGGAGGCCTCTGTGTATCCTTTGGCCTTGAGGAGAAGTCCTAGCAGTATGCCGCAGTATTTAGCGGCCTCCTCTAAGTCGTTGTGCAGTACTTTGTTGTATAGTATATTATAGTATACTAGGATTGTTTTCTTGTAGTCCGCTACCTTCCAGTCCAGCGCCTTAGTACACCAGAGCTTGACTGTCTTCTCGTAGGGCTTGAATACTGTGTACACGCGGCTGTGCTCGACTACTTTCCACGCTACTTCAGTAGCGTAAGAAGGCTGAAACGGCGAAGCCGGGGCGAAGACAGCGGTCAGCAATAGTACAGCAACGATTAGCGCGGGAGCACACCTCAGAAGCGCGTCTGCCAGACACTCTACCTTCCTCTTCTTCTTATCCCTAGGCTTCTTATCTCTCCTAAAGAGCCTTCTTTTTTCTCTCGTTTTCTTCTCTTTCTCTCTTCTTTTTACAGCAGTCTTCCTCTTCTCTGACTTCTTTTCCTTTCTCTTAGGCTTTTCTCCTAGAAGTTTCCTGC
>QMRV01000222.1 GCA_003649445.1 Thermoprotei archaeon
GCAATACAGATTATGCTGCTTAAATACAATAGGATAAACAATTATGGTTTAAAAGATGCAAGGCTTATTGGAGAAACATTGTTAACCATAGAACCCGACATAGTCCATGTATATGTTCCATACCGTATACCCCGCCTATCTAGTGTTTCAAAACCATCTAAACAGGAAGTTGTAGAGTTCTCTAAAATCCTAAGAGAATACGGCCTCAAAGTTAAATCGTTTATATGACCATGGGCGAAGGTAATGGGCGAAGAAGTTTTAAAGCCCATTCCGAGAAGTAAGAGAGTCTTCAAAGGCATAGATGTGTTTTTACTATGGGCTGGTGGTAATACTTGTCTTGCAACAATATTTACAGGTGGTATTATAGGTCCTAAACTTGGAATACTTTATTCAATAGCTATAATACTGATTGGATCAACTATAGGAGGGTTCTTACTAGGTTTAGTTGCATTATTAGGTGAACGGAAAGGCCTACCAACAATGGTTCTTACGAGAAAAGTCGTTACAACAAGAGGCTCCTATATCGCATCTATTCTTAACGCTATTCAGCTTATCGGCTGGACTTCAATACTTCTCTATGCAAGTGCTGAAGCAGCCGCAAGCGCTATGGAAACTTTGCTTGGAGAAACAGTGCTTGCAAATACTATAGTATGGGTTATTGTAATAGGTGTAGTTGAAACAGTATATACGTTAATAGGGCCTAAAAGATGGGTTCTATGCCAGAGAATAGCTGTTACTACATTAATTGTTGTGCTATGTTATGAAGCATATGCATTATTTAATTACATGCTATCTCAACCTATGAGCCTTACGTCTCCCCCTAGCCATGCTGATGTTCTTTGGGGTTTCGACATGGTTTTAGCTACAGCAGTTTCTTGGGCGCCTCTTGTAGCAGACTATTCTAGACTTGCTAAATCCAGTTTAGGAGCTATTATAGGAACTTGGTGGGGATATACTACAACAAGCTACGTACTATACTCTATAGGTACGTTAGCCGCAGTAATTACGGGAGCTTATCTTGGTGATCCTACACAGGTTGCAATAAGCTTAGGTCTTAGCGCAGTAGTTTTCATATTTATTGCTATAAGTGCTGTAACTACGAATCTACTAAACCTATATTCAGCAGTAGTATCAACAATGAATGTGTTTCCAAAAACTAGCTATGGGAACCTTGTAATATTTTTCGGCACCATATCTACTGTTTTGGCAGCATTCCCCGTGTTCTTTATTTATTTTGAAGAATTCCTTTACTACATAGGCTCAGTATTTGTACCATTAATAGCGGTCCTAATAATACATTATATTTACGGGAAAAAGAAAATCACTACGTCAAGGTCTGCTGAAATTGTTGGACTCATAAGCTGGATCATTGGTGTACTAATCAGCGGTTTTGTTATTGAAAATATAGGGTTTGGAGCCACCATAGTAGCATTACTAACAACAGCTTGTATAGATGCATTACTATTAACAATTATATCTACAAAGTAGCTTCAATTCATTGCAGATTGTTCATGATTTATACACATAAAATAGAGTTTTTCTACGCTACTTTAACATGTGATGTTATTTGGCTTTTTTAGTTGCGAATAACTTTGAGCATGTTTTAAAGCGTAGAATTCATGGTAATGGGGAAATCAAGTTCCTTATTAAATAGCTAATACATATGCAGTCTGTACCACTTTAATATTTAAACGTTAACATCAAAGTAATACCGAGATGTATTAATAAAGGTTTAAATATTTGTGTAAATCCCTACATACGTGGGGGGCTAACTATTAAAGTAGATGTGGTTCTTGTTGTTAATTTTGGTGGGCAATACGCTCATTTAATATCTCGAAGGCTAAGGGAACTAAATATTTATACTGAAGTTGTTTCGCATAGGAGTCTAAAAAGCGTAATTGCCCAGAAAAATGTTAAAGCCCTTATTCTTTCAGGAGGCCCTGCTAGCGTATATGATAATGAGGAAGACATTAAGAATTTAGACTTCATATTAAACCTTAACATATCAGTTTTAGGTATTTGTTACGGTCACCAACTCCTAGCTAAGCTTATCGGCGGCGACGTTAAAAGGGGTAAAGGGGAGTTTGGACGTACAGAAATTAAAATACTAAAAGACGATCCTCTGTTTAAAGGATGGGAGCAGAAAGAAAATGTATGGATGAGCCATAGAGACTACGTAGCAGAATTACCAGGTATGGCTGAAGTTTTAGCTATTTCTGAAAGAAACTATATTGCAGCTTTTAAGCTTAAAAACAAGCCCATATATGGTGTACAGTTCCATCCTGAAGTTCACCATACTACTAAAGGCAGGAAACTCCTTAACAATTTCATAGAGGTTTCAAGTATTAAAAAACGTTGGAAACTTAAAGACATAGTAGAGGATATTATTAACTACATTAGTAAAACTATTGAACCTAACGCTAAAGCCTTAGCAGCTATTAGCGCGGTGGCATAGACTCAACGGTTGCTGCAGCATTAGTTAAGAAGGTTATTGGTGACAGATTAGTTCCTGTGTTAGTAGATCATGGATTGTTTCGTAAAGGAGAAGTTGAGGAATCAATTAAATGTTTAAGAAAGATAGGTTTAGAACCTGTTGTAGTAGATGCTAGAGAAAGGTTTCTCAAGAAACTCTGGGGTACTAGAGATTGTGAAGAACGAAGGAGAATCATAGGCAACACATTTGCTGAAATATTTAGCGAACTTGCAGAAGAAGATTCAAACATAAAATACCTAGTTCAAGGAACAACATATCCAGATGTTATTGAAAGCGGTCATGTGGAAAAAGCAGATAAAATAAAAAGCCACCATAATGTTGCTGCTCTTCCATCGTGGCTTAAGCTTAAAGTAGTAGAGCCTCTCAAATTCCTCTATAAAGATGAAGTAAGAAGAATAGCTAAAATAATTGGAGTTCCTGACGAAATAATTAGTAAACACCCATTTCCAGGACCAGGGTTTGCAGTAAGAGTTATTGGAGTTTTTACGCCTGAAAAGCTTGAGATTTCTAGAAATGCTTCTAAAATACTTGAAGATGAGCTTAGAAAGGAAGGTCTTTACAATGATGTTTGGCAAGCTTTTGCAGTAGTGGGCGATGACACTTGGGTTGGGGTTAAGGGAGATTCTAGAGATGTAGGGTACATAGTTACGTTGAGAATTGTTGTTAGTGAAGATGCTATGACAGCTGACTGGTATAGAATACCTTACGATGTTCTCGATAGAGTTTCGAGAAGAATAGTAAGTGAGTTAGATAGGGTAACAATGGTAACATATGCTATATCATCTAAACCCCCCAGCACTATAGAACCTTGCTAAAGGTGAGTAGTTATGAATGTAGTTTACATATCATGGGATAAAGCAATAAAGATGTGCTATAAGTTAGCTGAAAAAGTGTTAAAATCTAATCAAGGATTTGATGTAGTGGTGGCTATTTCACGTGGTGGCTTAATACCTGCACGTATAATTAGCGATATTCTAGGTATCGATGAACTGTACACTATTAGGTCAAAATTTTGGGGTACAGGAGGGACTATAGCTTCAGAACCCTTAGTTAGGGTTCCCCAAAACATCAATGTAAAAAATAAAGATGTCTTAGTTGTTGACGAAGTTGTTGATACTGGAGCTACAATGACGAAAACCGTGAAAATAATTAAAAATTTAGAAGCAAGGAAGGTGAAAGCAGCTACATTACATTATAAGTTAAGAAGCAAATTTATACCAGATTACTATGTAGAGAAGGTTAAAAAATGGGTATGGATATTCTACCCC
>QMRV01000223.1 GCA_003649445.1 Thermoprotei archaeon
ACTAGGCATTACTCTTGTATTTGTGAGTTTGCGCATGCTATTGGGATGTTAAATGAGCTAGAGTGGAGGAGCCTGGAACTAAGTGGAAAATACTTATGTTTAAATGAAACTTAGGGAAAAACTGCTTAAAGTAATTCCTCCACCAAAACTAAGTAAGTGCACTAGATGCAGTCAGTCCACGCCAAATATTCTCAGCAGGGCATGTGAAATTAGAATTATGATTGAGAAAGCTCTATGAGGCTACTTCAGGTAACGTTGGAATATCTATGGCATGTTTATCAAATATTCTTGGACTAAAATTTAGGGCATATCTGCCTGCTCTCTCTAAGTACTTTAAGTCAAAGTACTGCAACTCAATGAGAATATATGGAGTAGTCCCAGCAAAAGGAGGCAGTATACTTGGAATAAAGGGGCTTGAAAATAAGCCTAAGTGGTTTTTGAAGTAAAGGTAGATAGAGTAGGGGAAATACCTTTTAAAGAAGCTATAGAAGGCTGCGTTTATGTAGCGAGACGCGAAGGACTGCTCATAGGCTTGAGCTCGGGTGCTGTTACAGCGGCTTTCTCAAATTACGTAGAGATCTCAGTCCAGGTGTCTATGTTTTCATTTATCCTGACGACGCGTTTAAATATATTAGCTATTTCGAGAAATATCTGGGATAGGTGATTGTATGCTTACTCCTTTCTGTGAAATACTGTCTAAAAAAGTTCTTCCCGTAATGAGAGTTCTTATAGCCAAAGAATTGATTGAAAAGTATAATTTTACTCAGCTTGAAGCAACCTGTATTCTCGGGATAAGTCAGCCTCTTTTAAACTACTATCTCACGGGTAAAAGAAAAGTGAAGCACTTTGATGAATTATCTAGTGTTCCAGTTATTGTAGAGCTGAGTAAGAAAATAGCTGAAGCAATAGCGTGTAACGAACTCACTATAGATTACTTCTGTACAGTGTGTAAGACTCTTCACGAGCACGCTACAGAAATACTAGCGAAGCTAAATATAGATATTAATAGTATTTTAATTCCTTCTAAAGAGATGAAACAGTGCTAAATCCATATAAAAATTAGAGAAATTTCTTCTATTCAATATAATTTACTTAGATAATGCACAGACCACTCGTAGTGAGACTTAATAGAGTACTTAAAGAGCTAGAAGAAATCATTACTAAAGTGAAGACTAGCAAAATTCCTATAAAAGTTCTAGAGAGAATTCTTTCAAAGAAGTACAGAGTAGTTAAAAGTTATTGAAGAAGACTACGCCGGAGTAGAAATGTAAAAAGTAGCCAACTAGCTGTCTTGAAGTTTAGCGCTAAGGTTTAAGTAAAAGCATTTTTAACAACTGATGCTTCAGTTAAAGGTGATTGAATACTTGAAGGCCCCCCTTAGAGCCCTAAAAATATCTATCTCTCTTAGCACTCTTGGAGTTGCTGTAAAACTAGCTGGAAGTATAGCTACGGGTAGCATAGCTCTGCTGTAGACGCATTAGACTCTTCTCTCAATATTTTTTCAAGACTTATTGTAAGGAAATACTATATTAGAGCTAGAAAGCCTCCCGACATAAAGCACCCCTATGGACACTACCGATACAAAGCGTATGCTTCAGTACTAGTGCTCATAGTCATGGTTTTTCTGGAAATCTTTGCGGCCACTGCCCTACACGAAGTATTAGAGAACAAGAGAACAGAGCTACTAGATCCTATTGCAGTAGTTTTTGCAGCGCTATCTTTCGTAATAAATAGCATTTCTGTATATAGTATCTCTGCATGTACTTGGAAGAAAGAAGTATACAGTATTGCCCTGAGAACTGAAGCGAAGCACATATCAATAGATGTAGCTGAGTCAGCTACAGTACTTCTAGGCGTTATTTTTGCTACAGTTATTTCGGGTATATGGGACGTAGTAGCAGCTTTAATAGTACTAGGGTTTATTGCTTACAACGGCCACCAGACGCTACTAGACTTAAAGACATTTATATTAGATGTGAGCCCATCAAAAGAAGAAATAGATAAAATAGTAAAAGTAATTAATTCAATTGCCGGACCAAATAATGCCCATGACAGGCAGCATAAGTACTATTCCTTCACAAGTAGAAGTATCAGGACTGATGAAACAAAAACTAGTAGTAAGGCTGTTTGAAAAAGTAGAGTAGGGCTAATATCATAAAGTATTCCTCCAACAATTCCTCCGGGAGTTCTAGCAAGACCTAAAATAAAGCTTCTGACTCCCAGCACTACTGGAATTACTTCTCTTGAGATTTCCTCTCCTCTCTCAGTAATATATGCTGTAGCTATAGGTCCCCAAAAGCTCATAACAAATCCCATCATTAAGGCAGCTATATAGAACAGATTAATATTTCTCGAAAATACATATATGCTGAAATAAACTATTCCAAACACTTCAGATATGAAAAGAAATATTTTTCTAGTCTTAAATCTATCGGAAACATACCCTGCTGCCGCAAATCCTACAGCTCCTACAGTACTTGAAATAAAGCTTATTATAGCTAAGTCTGTAGGAGTAGCTCCAATTTCTTGCGCCAAGTATATTGAAGTATACATAGATGCTATACTCCAAGAAAAAGCGTCTACGGCAAATACTATTAAACTATTTCTTAATTTCTTAAATCTAAGTATTTTCGCTATATCTTTGAGCCCTCTAAAGCCAGCCTCTTCGACTTTCCCCTTAATATCATTTCTTAACAAAGGGAACAAAATAATTACTGCTAGAAGAGAAAGAGCAGCTGATACTGCAAAAACTGCTGTAAACGACTCTGTGTGCTCGTAAAGATAGCTACCTATGAAAGGTCCTATAGAAGACGCTATAGTTCCTATAGACGCTATTCCTCCTAAAGCCATTCCTCTCCTAGTTTGGGGAGTAAATCTAGCTACAATAGACGACCTCGCTATCATTATAAAAGAGAATCTTGCAGATGAAAAGAAGTAGGCTGCTATAAATGTGTAAAGCGCCCATATTCCTAAAGAAGACAGCACGTAGAATATCCTTGACACAAATAAAATAGTTCCTCCTAGAGCAAGTGAGCTGAAATAGCCTATAATAGGTATTAATGTGGAAAAAGGTATTCTCAGAAATAGATTAACTACACTTGTAGCAGTTCCTATGCCACCGTAAACTTTCATGTCTATACCTAAGTTGATTATAAAGTAGGGTAAAACTGGTGTTATAACTGTGGCGGCCAAGTTCATTAAAAATACAGAGGTAATAAAAAGCAGCGCTCCTACTTTCTTTGTAGCTCTCATAGAGCTACTACACACTTAAGCACTCATAGCCCCTCTATTTATATATTTTTAGAGGGGCTTGTTTTTGGCAGCTACTATGAAGATCACTAAGCCTGCTGGAATAAGAATAGCTGACTCCAGTAATGGAACTATTCTGAGATACTTGCTTCCATAAATTAGCAGGATTCCCACGGGGAGAGTAAAAGCCATTGCAATTAATGCTAAGATGACAGCTAGTTTGACGACTAATTGAAAAGCCCGAGAAATAGTTACCTCTGTCCAGGCTGAAGGCACTTCAGGCAAGTACTTCACTGTGAGCGACGAACATATCAGTGCAGTCGAGAAAGCAGAAGAAACTATGAGAATGAATATAGATAGTCCTAAATACATGTCACCTAAAGCTGCTGATACCAGTATAGCTAGCGCAAACGCAGCAATAGTTGCTATAGGGAATATTGATCCAGCTTTAGCTAAGGCAAGTTTTCTTCTAGTAATAGGAAGATAGTATAGTACTTTAGCCCCCTCGC
>QMRV01000224.1 GCA_003649445.1 Thermoprotei archaeon
AGAAAATGTCCTAGCTAATGTTGATAAATTTATTGATGAATTAAAGGTTAAGGAGCTCATTGAGGAAATTATGAGAATAGTATTTATGCTAAACAATTACTTTAATGAGAAAGAACCATGGAAACTAGCTAAGAACAAGCAGTACAAGGAATTTATAAAGGTAATGTTTAACTCCTTTGAAACATTAATCTTCATAGCGGCACTTCTATATCCAGTAATACCTAAAGCAATGAGCACGTTGTTCAAACACCTAGGGTATAGTAGGTCGTTAAAAATAACTGAACTAAAAGATTACGGTAAAAACATAGATTTCAGAAAACTTGAAAAAGTAAAACCTATACTTTTCGCTAAGCTTTAAATCCTATATCTTCTCCAGAAAATAAACGAAAGAAGACAAAGAGTTGATAAGGAAGCAATGAAAACTTCAGGAGGCAAAACTCCACTCCCAATTTTAATAATACCAAAGAGTTGCAAACTCACTTGCTTCTTCTCTTGTTTCTCTATTACCCTAATATTAACTAGGTTTGATGAGGCTATGGTTTTATATTCTAAAACAAGATCCACCCTATATACATGAGTGCCTAAAGTTGAAGGTGCTGGAAAAGATACTATATAAGCTGATTTCGCCTTCTTTATTGTTGCGTTAGACACGGGTACCCATGGTCCTAAGGCGCTTTTCTGCTTTAGCAAAACTAGCTGTACATTGCTTGGAGACGAAGGCGTAACAGTTACTGTCAAATTGATGAACGTTTCAGGTTTAACTTCCAAGTAGGAGGGAAAAACTTCTACCACAATCCTTCTAGACACTTCTACAGTTACTTCATTACTTACTATGTTATTAGCAGTAACTATTCTGAACATGTATCTACCTGGTTTACCAAGAGGATCTATGGTTATTGATGTGCCTGGGAATTTTAGTTTCACTGTCTTCAACGGAATCCATGTGCTTGTATTTTCGAGTCTATACTGTAGTGTAGCTTCTATTTCCGGTAAACCTACATCAACTATAAACTCTAGTTTTTCATCAGCATCATACTTATCTTTCTTAGCTTTCAAGTATAAGGGATTTAAGATCTTAACTATACGAACTGTAGAATTTTCTTCAAATAACCTTAATGTGTAGTCTCTAAACTCTATATATGCCATAACTATGTAGGAACCTGTTTCATTAAATATTACATGCGTGAATATGTTCTTCTCAGATTCCTCAAAGACTACTTCTTTAAGTGATTTTTTAAATATCAACGTATTATTTGCTAATAGCTTTACCTTTTCTAGAAATATTTCTTGTTTTTCATCATTATTGACTACTCTAATAACTACTGGTATTTTTTGTCTTGCAAAACCGTTTTCTTGTATGGAAACTTCTACATAAACGTTGGGTTTTAATGTTACATAGAGAATCTCTACAGGAATAGTTACTGTTAGTATTTTCTCTCCTATGATAGTTACCTCTACATTTAGAGCAATACTTTTCCTATTTTTACATAGAGTTTTCAAATAGTCTTGAGGTATTGCAACAAATGCTCCTGTATCGAAGTCTCCAGTAAAACTTCCAATATATGTTGAAGTAAGTAATGTTGTATTTGTTTTAATTTGAGCAATAATTTCTACTGTATTATTTGAGTTGAAATTAAAGCCTCTAACAGCAATTTCTATTGGCTTTAAATTTTCTATGGGATCCCAGAACGCGTTTAACCTAACATTGATGTCAACTATTGATGTGCCTTCGTAAATGCCAACGGCATTATATGCTATTTTAACCTCCTTTACTTTATCACCAACGGCTATAAGGTAGAAAGGTGCAGGGTTCTCGCTTACGGACTTACCTTTATTACTTATTAGTTCTATTTCAGGTACTAAAGTAAGTTCCAAGCTTTCCTCTTTTCCTCTTATTTTCTTCAAAATAAATGCTTTAGGGTAGATGCTTATCTCATCTACTATTACTCTTTTAGTTCTAGATAGTTTACCTAGGTACCATGACTCTTCATAAACTTCCTTTGAGTCTATAATGTACTTCATTTTTAGCACTACATTTATACTTGCGTTTATACTTTTGAGTAGCAACAGCTCTACATTCATTATCAGGGGACTAGTTACGATCCAAACGTTGCTATTCGAGTTTAAACTTAATGTCGCCCGGACAACGGCACCGTAATGTAGGATAATAAATTCTCTCCAACTATAGCTAGTTGTAAAGGAGGAGACAGGTTGAACGAGAAACATAGCTAATAAAGTGAGCGCTATGATACATTCTACTAGGCGCGGACTATGTCGTTTCAAAGACATACTGTTACCCGCTATCTGTACTATAGTCAGAGCTACATGATATATAGAATATGAAGAGACCTAGCGACTGTGGGTCGAAAAACATGAAAATATGGTCTATTTCCATGAGGAGAAGAAGTAGTAGTTGGATTGAAGACTTTATACTACTAGCCTTCTTCTTCGTAACTGTCTATGCTATGGTATATATAGTTCTAAGAATAAGTAACTTTTCAAACTTGGAGGAATTATTGAACTTTCTAAAATCTCCTATAATGGTAACGGTGTATTTCGTGCTAGGCATAATTACAGGGATTATAGGGGTAAAGGAAATATATTTTGGAATATATCGTAAAGGCAATGTCTCACTAGGGTTCGCATTGGTTTTTATTAGCGCTATGCTCTTCCTAACATTCTACATTTTATCAGTGAATATGCTCATCGATTCCTTAAATAAATTAGTAGCATCTATGGGTATATAGCATCTATACTGATGTTGTAAGTGTTTCTGTTAGTTCAATTAACTCGGCAAACATCATGTTTGACATGAACTTTATACCGTACATAACTAAGCCACTTATTGCTAAGAGAATACTTAGAGGTACCCAAACTGTTTCGTACATTCCTCCTTGAGCAACTTTTATTGCAAAAGCGTTTGTAATAGCCATTACAATAATAAACACTACCGTGGCTAGAATTGCTGTGTCGAGAGGTATTGGTTGGAAGGGAAGTATTATATGCATGCCTGTTTCTACTGTTTGTAGTGTTGTCATTAATTTGTAAAATATCGAGAGAAGTTCTATTACGAATGTCAGTACAGCTACAAGAAGCGAGTGAATTATATATACTGTGGATTCGAAAGCTCTCGTTACTTGTATTCTTTGTTTCCTAATATCCATGATTCTGAATGATGTTTCGCTAAGAACAGTACCAACATTTGCTAGGTCGCCTCCTGTATCTATAGCATCGAAAAGCACATTAACATTTCTGCGTAGCAATTCGCTCCACGTTTCAACTATAAGCTTTTTCCAGGAAACCTTAGGGTCAACACCAATACTTAACCTTGCTAAAAGTCTTTGCAGATACCTTGTTAAAGGTCCGTAATCGCTCCTTAAAATCGAAGCTAGCGCTTTAGGGGTGTGGGGAACAGTAGCATATGTTAGCCCAAAGCTTCGAACAAATATTGGAAAGAAAGCCTCTATTTCCCTTATTCTCTTCTCTATTCTCTTCGCGTAAAAACCTGGTATAAGTAATGGTAAGGCGCCGAGGCTCATAGAGAGACTTGGGTTTCCAGAGTAACTATATATGAACAAGCCTATAATGATGGATAAGCTGGTGCCTATAATTAGTAGTACCCTATACTTTGTTCTTTCAGGAGGGTATTCACCAATATTATGTGTCAGTCTTTCTCTAGGAAGTACCCTGTAAAGCACATAAACTAAGAAAATCAAAGCTACCGCAATACCTATGTAAGCAGCTATAAC
>QMRV01000225.1 GCA_003649445.1 Thermoprotei archaeon
GAAGATATGAGTCTAAGAAGTATCTTAAGAAGCCCACATTCAGCGATGTTAAGCTTATACCGTTACCTATTCAAAGTCAAAGGAGTGAGAGCAAAAGATTGCTTAAAGCTGTTATTTACGCCATTGAATTATTTAGTCCACTTAGGTACTCCAGGATTTATGGGTTATCATATTCCTGGGTCAGAGGTAGTCTTAATTAGGACCTGGGATGATTTTCTATTCGTGGTACGTCCGAAAGCACCTGATCTCGAATATGCAACACTCATTCCAGAATATTATGAACTCATTAAATGGTTTTTACCTAATGTAAGTGAGGTTGTTATTGATGTTGGTGCTAATGTTGGTGGATATACTGTCAGAGCTTGTAAACAGGCGAAAATTGTTATTGCTATTGAACCACAACGTGAGGTATTCAAATTACTAAAATTGAATACAAACATTAATTGTGAAGGGAAAGCTAAGGTAATATTACTCAATAAAGCCGTTGGAGATAGACAAGGAATTGCTTATCTTGAGATACCGAAGGACGAGATGTATGAATATGCTGGTGGAGCTTCGATAGTTCGACGTTATTCTAGTTCGCGCAGAGAATCAATCGAGATTGATACTTTAGATAACATCATTGATTCATTAGGATTGAATATCGAGACGATAGATCTTATAAAGATAGATATCGAGGGTGCTGAAGCTATTGCATTTAAGGGTATGATACGCACTCTCAATAAGGCTAGACGTGTAATGATAGAGATTAGTGATGGTAATGAATGGCTTGTTGGAGAATTCATAAAACTAGGTTTTAAGCTGGTTGAAAGAAGAAGAAGGAATTACTTTTTCGTTAAGAATACCGAGAGTTTTGGTTAGAAATAAAAAGGTGAATACGTGGATATGCTCTCAAAAGCATTACAACATTTATACAATCTGTGCTTGTACAAAATCATACAATCACAATATCTGGTAGTAATCATAGTAGTATTTTTTATAGTGTTTCCATCAATAGTCTTGAATAACGTGCCTTTTTATCATGTCGATTTTGTGAACGAGTATGCATCATACATAGCTCATAGTGAATATATGGTTATGGTTAAGAATCCTTTATTTTTCTGGTGGATATATGGACCCCAAATACCGACAAAGATAATATCGATAATCGTGATAATGTTTAAGCCATTTATCAGGGACAATTTCTTCTTGTTTGTTTTACTAACGAAAATAAACTTTCTAATACAAACAATTGTTGCTGCCTTTTCTATGCTATTACTTACAAGGGAATTATTTGGAAAGAACAATGTGTTAAATATAGTATCCGCATTATCGTACTCATTAGCCCCATACTATTTAAGTGAGACAGTGCTTTACTCTGTGCGTACATGGGCCTTTTCCCTAGCACCCCTTACTTTGTGGATTATCTGTAAGTATTATCGAATTGCTTCACAAAATATACCGTTGTATAAGAAAATACGTTATGCTATGATAGGTGGTATCATATTTTCGATTTCATGCTTTATCCCCTTAGATAGTGTTATTACTGTCGGCACTCCATCAATTTTACTATGTTTAGCGATATTTGCATATATCTTAATTATTGAGGCTAACACGCATAAAGCATTAAAATATTTAGCCTATGTAGCATCAAGCATTGTTGTATCTTTAATGTTGTCTTTGTATTTCCTTCTTCCACAATTGTATGGATATATTATTGATTGGCCACTTAAACCCGTTCATGGTGTAAGTGCATATGAAGAAAATTTTGTAAAGCGATACATCCCAAGCTTTATGGATGCGTTGCAAGCCATAAATATGGAGCATAAATACCATTTTACACATATATGGCCATTTAGAGACATCATTAGATACCCATCATTAACCTACTCTTTAATATTAGTACTTCTATTAGGGTTCTCTTTGATCTTAAGTAGTAGAATTAAGTTTAGAGATTGTGAAGATAAGGTAAAGATCTTTGTATTCTATATGATTGTTCTAATAGGGCTTATAGTGATATCTGTATCTACGAATGAAGGTCTCTATGAGACGATTAGAAGTGTTATACCATATGCAGTTTATCTTAGAAGGCCTCATAGGCTCTTGATATTCTGGAACATAGTTATCTCGTTGAGTCCAGCCTTCATTGGGTACATAACTGCTAAACACCATATCTATGATACAAAATCTTCGAGCAACTCCAATTATAGAGTACTGAAAACCGCGTTTCTGCTAGCAATAACCTGTATTTACATATTCGGTGCGCTCACTTGGATGTACTCAGCACCGTTTTCAGTATTAGCAAACTATGAACCAATATATTCCTCGTATATAAAGTCATGGAGGCAAGATGTCGTTAAGCATATCTGGGATCGTTTAAATATGTCCAACCCATTACATAGAGACCTTACTGCAACATATGTTAGCGGGATTCATGCGTTCAGTTATAACTATCCGGGTTTCACAGATAGTCAGGATACGTTTATGTGGACTAAATACTATAGATACTCACCGTCTTATAAGGACATACTATCGCTGTATGGCATTAAATATATAATCGCCGGGAAAGGATTAGGTGAATTGCTACCTTTACCTCTATACGATGAATACAATGGTATCGAAATAAAACAAGTTCCACATGAAGTAGAGCGCGTATATGTAGGATATCCCTTATTAGTTATAGGTGGACCAAATACTTTATTGGCTATACCAATATTAATGAAAGATGTAGGTCAAGAAGTGCTGCACATTTTAATGAATGATACTCCTACTCTAGTTCCGATCTTTGCTAATAGCTTGCCGCTTGAGCAGTTCAATCTCACTATATCGAAAATTAATACCATAGTCCTCCATAACTCAGACTTGCTTGATTTGATAGCGCTGCAAGCTATATACCACCGCTGGACTATACCTATAGTAGACATACGTGAGCCCCAAAAGGTGGAAGAGGTCATAGATGCGGGTTGGAAATTCTTTGAGCCAAAATACTATGGATATATTGCTCCTAGCGGTATGCAGGATTCTGTGTATGGTCAGGTTACCTATGGCGACTACGCATTGTATACAACCGGTATTTCTAAGCCCCTGAAAGCGAGCCTTGATATTAAGTTTGATGGGGCATATATATTGATGCTTAGACTGGGTAGGTTCTCAGTGAACAGCGACACTCCAGCGCTGAATATCGTAATTGAACGAAATGATGAAACAATATGGAACTCTACTATTCAGATACACTGGTTAGGCTTTAGATGGGTTACCATAGACTTGGGTAGCATATCGCGAGGCAATTACAATATCGTCTTGATCCCTCGCGGCAAGCTCTACATTGATAACGTAATTATAGCCCTTCCAAAAACATACTTTAATGAATATCATGAATGGGCTTCACGTTTAATCGAATCTAAGCACATTATTTACATATATGAGCCTTCATCATATACTGAAAACCTCACTGGATATGCAAATCTCTTACCAGTGAAGTATAGCGCATCCGATCCCTCACTAGGTGCTCTTCTTCTTCTTTACAATACTTCAGAAATTAAAATAAAATTCCACGTAGCAAAAGGTAATTATCTACTATTCATTAGATATAAAAGCGTGAATCCCCAAGCAATAAATGTTACAGCCACTGTAAGCAATAAAGAAATACCTTTAACAGAGATTGCACATTCTATAGATGATTACGATTGGTTCTATATTCTCTATTTTTTAAGAGTAAATAGTACGGATAATAGC
>QMRV01000226.1 GCA_003649445.1 Thermoprotei archaeon
ATGAAGTTAATCAAATAGTGAAGGCATATGAGGAAAAATCTGTTGAAAAAATCAGAGGCGATAACGAGCTTTACCTTTTGCTTAAAGAATTATCCTTAATGATAAACTATCTTGCCGTAGTGTCTAAGCAGGAGAAACATATTGTAGAAAGTATATTAAGTAAAATGGGGGTTTTAGGTAGGTTCTCTATAATCGTAGGTAGGGAAACTGAAATATTGAGACTTAAACAGTTAAAAGAGGTAGTGAAACGGTTAAAAATATCCCCGGAAAAGACCTTGATGCTCGGAGACACAATAGTTGATATATCATCAGCTGTGAAACTAAACATGATCCCCGTCGGCATAACAGATAATCCTTATAGGTTTCAGCAATTCATAGAATACGGTATTCCTTGCTTCAAAAATGTTAAAGAAGCATTGAGATACATAATTCTTCAGAAGAGGTATTATTCATGAACATTATACTTACCCATGATATAGACTCCATAAGAAAACCTTTTAGTCACATTTGGCAACGAAGGAATAGATTTAATGTAAGAGATCTCTTCCTTTCTGCACTGGGGTTAAAAAATCTATACAACAATATTGAGGAGATAATAAGCTTAGAAGATAGGTACGATTATCGCTCAGTGTTTTTTGTACCTGTTTTCCTGTTTAACATAGAGGAGATTATCGATATTATAAAGTACATAAAGAGGCAGGGATGGGAGGTTCAATTACATTATGTGCATGAACCAAATCAGTATTTGGGATTATTTAGGATGCAGAAGGAATATTTTGAGAAAGAGATAGGACCCGTAGAAGGTGTACGAGTACACATGCTTATATTAAATAATAATATTCTTACGATGTTTCAAAAAGAGGGAATAAAATATGATAGCTCGTTAAGAGCGGAAACAGCTAATACCTACGATCCTTTTCCCATAATGGAGAAACTGCTAGAAATACCTATAGGCGTTATGGATGCAGACATCTTCGGCAGACTAAAATTAAGTGAAGAAACAGCGCTAAAATACGTGCTGTGGAAACTGGAGAAGGCTAAATCAAAGGGAGCACACAATTTTACAATACTCTTCCATCAGGAATCATACAGCATGAAAGGTGGAAGAATATATAGAGACATAGTGAAGCACTTATCAGCTAAAGGGTACAATGTTATACTACCTAAAGACTATATGGTAAGGTGATTTACAATAAAAATGAAGATTTTCTTAATTACTCTATGGTGTATTTTAATACTTTTTAGGCTAAAGTTCTCTTACGAAATCCTTTTGACCTTAGCCTTAATGATTCTAATACCTACTCTGTTCTTTCTCGTCTCTAAAGATAAAGCAAATACCTTGAGGACAACATTACTTGTACCTGTAATTTTGTCGAGTATTCCACTCTACATTACCCCGCTTTTCCTCATGGCATCTATAATCCTAAATGATGAGAAGTTGAGAAAAATTGCTAAATGGAAACTAATAGTATTTACAGGAATTGACGGATCAGGTAAAACTTCTCATAGCAGAGAAACAGCGAAATTCCTAAGAAACATAGGTGTTGATTGCGAAGCATATCATTGGTTTAGACATTTACTTGTCTCCATAATATCCATAGTTTATGCTAAACTTTTCAAAAAACCTATAATCATCCATAGATATGTTAAAGGGAAACAAGTCTATACTAACAATTTCAGAAGAAAAGTGAGAACAAGTGCAGCTATTTTCAGACCTTTACTACAACTACTAGATAATTGGATTTTCATAGGAACAACATTGCTAATAAACATGTTGAAGGGACGATGGATTATTTGCGATAGATATTTCTACGATTACTATATTAGATTAAAGGTTCTTGGATATCCTATACCTAAGGTTATTGAATGGCTTGTATTTAAGCTAACGCCTTCTCCTCATTTATTAATTATTCTCGATGTAAGCCCCCTAATAAGCTGCAGAAGAAGGAAAGAGGAACATCCCTTATGGTATTACGTTTATGCGAGAAAAGAGTATTTAAAGCTAGCTAAGAAAAAGAAGGCCATCATCATAAATACTGAAAGACCCTTTGAAGAAGTGCAACAGATAATTAACAGGTTAGTTGCGAGGACTTTATTGTAGCTAAATCATTATATGTAGGACTAATACATCTTCCTCTTAAGCTTAAGATATAAAGTGTTCTTCAGCAACCTCCATTTTCCAACATAATTACGTGTTCTAACTCCTATGTCGGTATTGATAATTTTCCTCAGTATTTCAATATTGTCTGATAAGCTGGATACAGGTACTCCTAGAGTAACTAATGCTAACTGAGTTACAGTCCATGCCGGTACTTCCTTTATAGTTTTCGCCAAGTCTATTTCTGGACAATATATAGATAAAATGCCTTCAGGATGATGTTCAAATTCGTTCATAGCAACATATTCTACACCGTGAATTCTGCTTGAAGCAAGCTTAAAACCATGATCTATATCGGGCATTATGAAAAGATCAGGTGCTCTGCTTAGGTATGGTCCCTGGTATAGTTGATCAGGACGTTTCACCCATTTTATTCCTTCATGATTTGAAAGTATGTTGCTTACCCTTTGGATTATTGATTTCTTTTTCACATATACCCCGAAAGAACTAGCCGAATGCATAAAGGCTGTAGAACGTTTAAAGTCTGGTTCCCTGTAGTATGTCTTGAAATGAAACTTTAGGCTTAGTTTAACAAATATGTCTCTAGCAAATCTAGCTAGTGGTGGTACTTTATGTATGAGCTTTGTAGCAATCAGGAATGTTTTTGACCTAGCCTTCTTCTCCTTCTTGAATTCTTTCTTCAAATGTACGAAGCCATGGTTTAGCAAAATATCGTTAACCGATATTCCATACCTACACATTTTTAAGCCATGATCTGAAACTAATATTGTCATATCGCTTCTTGAAGCAAGAGTCTTAACTATTTTGTCTACTAGTCTAAATATCCTTTTAAGACCATAGGTTAATTTTACAATATCTCTAGGAGACTTATGAGCTGTTTCGTCAGGTTGTCTTAGTATTATCCAATAGAGATTCCAGTCTATTGCATCTGCGGTGTCCTCAACTATGCTTAAATATTTTTCAAGTTCCTCTACTGTTTTTTCAATATAATTTCCTCCTCTACCTCTTTTATCCAATAGTAGATCTGCATATCTTTTCATCGTTGTTGGATAATAAAGTATACGGGGAACAAATACATTACAGATAGTGTAGATTCCACCTAGAGGTATTATCGGGTATCCGGGCATTGGATTTATGATTATCGACTTCATCTTATTCATGGCTAACATTTCATGTATTCTCGGATGTTCTAGATGGAAAGCGTTGAATACTTTACTCTCCCATAAAGTTCTATCCAAAAAAGTAAACCCGAATATTCCATGTTTTCCGGGATTAACGCCTGACATTATACTTAGCCATGAGGGATAACTCATGGGCGGAAATGGAGCCTTCAAAATGTAATTATAGGATTTATAAACAATACTCTTTGTGTAGGGCATAGTAGCTTCATTAAGAAGCTTATTAAAAAAATGCCACCCCATTCCATCTAATCCTATCACACTTACCTTGCTACATGCTTTCAACATTATCTTAAACCTGAAACCTTGATGTATTATATCCCGACCATATTGTTACAGCTTAGGCGTTTAAAACAATTCCCAATTATACTTAAAGTACTCAAGTTGCCGCGATTAACTAGTAG
>QMRV01000227.1 GCA_003649445.1 Thermoprotei archaeon
TACCTTGTTCGCTGCAAGTTTAATTATTTGCTCCGGCTTGTTCACTGTCCATGCTACAACTTTGAGTTTTAACTTATGAGCAAATGCTACTGCTTTTGCTGTTGCTAATCTGAAGTGTGGTAGTACTATTTTTGCTTTAAGTTTTTTAGCTTCAACTATTTTTCCTGGAGGCTTAGCGTAAATTAGCCCTGTTACTATTTCGGGTTTCATGTATGCTATTCTCTCTAAAACCTCCTCATGAAAACTCACTACAGCAACCCATTTGGGGTATCCATATTCCCTTAAAACATCCAATACTAGGTTTACAGCTTCTGGCTCCTTTATCTCTATAAATAAACCTGTTTTCCCATTAACACATTCTAATACTTCTCTAAGAGACGGTACTGGTTCTGTCCCTCCAATTCTTATCTTCAACTTTATTTCATCATAGAGCATGTCTCTTGGTTTTAGAGGGACATTAGCTACTCTTCTGAAATCCTCATCGTGCAGTATTATCGGTACTTTATCTTTCGAAAGCCTAACATCAACCTCTACAAGATCTACGCCTAAGTTTAGAGCATAGCTTATACCTTTTAATGTATTTTCGTAGTCTAAACCTAAACCCTTAGCTCCTCTGTGGCCGATTATTGAGAAAGGTTTCTTAGAAAGAAAAAAGTCAATACTGTTAGGCATTGAAGATAGTACCCCCTAGAAAGCATGTGCTTTATTTTGCTTTAACGTTTTCCCCACGCAGATGCTACTTTGATGTTTTTAGGCCGAGTTTTTCTAATTCCTTATAAAGTTCTTTTATTTTCTTTTCGTTCTCGCTTATCTTCCTCCTTAATTCTTCAATTTTATTATTAATGCGTTCCTTATCCTTATGCGCTTTAGCTATATCTTCTTTTATTTTATCGACTTCTTTCTTAAGGTTTTCAAGTATTTCAGAATATTTTTTAAGCACTACTTCAGGGTTTTTAACAGCTTCTAAGAGGATTTCTGCTTTCTTTAACTCTTCCTTTAACCATTTGATAGTCTTTTCCCATTTGTTTTCTATTGCCCTATCTAGTCTCTCATTTAATTTCTTTAATTCTCTCTCATATTGAGCTTTCATTCTTCTCAAATTTCTTTCAGCATATTTCCTCGCGCTTTTCCTTTTAGATTTTAAAAGTTCTTTGTAATGTTTCGCTTTCTTCGCTACGTTAGATACTTTTCTGAAAAATGTTTTTTCTTTCCTTAACGTTTTTTCTTTAGAAACTAATAGCTTTTTATTGGCCTCTAGCCTCTTATCTATGTCCTTTACATCCTCCATAAGCTCTTTGATTTCGTCGTTGAATATCTTGTTCTTCCTTTTTAGCTCATTTATTTCCTTAAGAATTTCTATTCCTCTTAAGCATTTGAGCCCTTGGTGGCAGTGTTCTTTAGTGAAGTGTTTTCTTTTATCTTTTTTACAGTTGTCAAGAGCTTTTTCACATTGCTTTTCCACTAAGTTGTCTCCTTTAACTACTGCTTCCATGAGGTTTGGCTTTTTGGGATTTGGCGGTACATGGTCTAGGTTTAAGTTGTGACCGAGTTCGTGAGCTAATAGTTTATACATGTTTTTCTCTACAACTTTTTCCTCGATTATCGTTACTCTTCCAGGGAGTTCGCCGCATCCTCCTTCTTCCCTTTTATCTGCTACGTCTTCGTATTCGTCAACAATGAACACGTTAATGCATTTATCAAGGCTAACATTTCCTAGCTTGCTAATGTTTCTAAGAGCATCTATAATTGCTACATCCCCTACCTTTACTTTGCCTGATTCTTTAATGACTTTCGATACGTTTTCATAGAATTCTTTTAGCTTAAGAAGTCTCTCCTTCTTCGCTTGGAACTTATCCTCAGCTAATTTACCTTCCTCTTTTTCTTTCTCTTTTTCTTTTAGGGTTTTCTCTATTCTTTTTAGTACATCATTAACTATGTCTTTAAGTACGTCGACTGGAACAGATTCTCCAGCCTTATATTCTTTCGAACTATATTTGACATTGGTCTTCCATGTAGCCTCTAGTTCTTCCCTATATGGGACATTAACTTTACCCTTAGACACTTCGAGTTTAGTAGAGTTAGGGTCTCTGAAGAAGTTTTTGAGGTTTACTTTTCTAACAAGTTTGTAGCCTATTCTATATTTCCCAGCTATAATTTTCCCTGTTTCAGCAGTGTACGTTATTTCGGTTTGAGGGTTAACGTATTTGGCTATAATATTTCCTTTCTCATCTGTACATGGAACAAATTTTATGCAGCATTTCTCCCAAATCTTGTTTACGCCAAGTAGCAGCTTCATTAACTTGTCAACATACTGCTTAGGTAGTTGCTCACCCGTCTCAGAGCCCTGCTTTATCCTAAAGAAGTTTACGCAAACACGGCACCATCCAGTGCATTTCTTCTTAGGTTTCTTAGGAGCAGCTGGCATCTTTTTCTTGAAAAACATGCCTCTGAATAGTCTTGTTATCGATAAGCCTCCGAATAGTGCTGTTAATATGCCTAGTGAAGGCACTAACACCATGGAGTTTTCCTTTATAACGTAAATTACTTGTAACATAACGTCTCTTTCAACGTAAACGGGTACTTCATATGTTTTAGAATTTACTACTAAAGTCCATGGATACTTGCTGTAGTCTATGAGTTTTTCCTCCTCCAAAATATATTCGCCAACTATGTTGAATGTTCCAGTTCCGGTAATGGGCAGTACTATGGATTTCGGATATCCGTTAACCGTACCTGTAACCGTTGGCTCTACTTCCCTTAAATAGCCGTTTGATTTGACAAAACATGTTATTTCCTTAATTCTATATATTGGCCTACCATCCTCCGTAGTTGGCAGCTCCAATACTACGTTTTCTAAAGGTTTTTCTGCTGTGATAGTTATTGTGTAAGATCCTCTAACAGAGGGGATGTAGAAGTAGACCATGTAGAATATTACTGTAAATAATGCTAGGAGGAGTAAGAATATTGTGAGCAATCCTAGTGCCTTATTCAATAGGGCCACATCACGATTCTAAACTGTGCTCACTGTAGTTGATAAAGTTAATAAATCCTTCTGCTCTCTAATTACCTTTATTTGAACTTTCTTAGCAGTACTTTAATAACTTACATGTTAATGTTTAAGTTTTACGAAGTACTTACTTCACTCTGAATTCACGTATTGCTTTATCAAGTGTAGCTAGGAATTCGTTGAAGGAGTTTATTGGTATTCTTGCTCCTGCTGCGAAGGGGTGCCCTCCTCCTGTTCCATGGTATTTTGGCGCTATTTCTCTTAGTATTTTGTTTAAGTCTATGTTCCTGGAAGACCTAAGGCTCATTACATAGTAGTTTTTGTGTTTACTAGCCGCTAATCCCACAGGTCTTCCTGTATATGTTTTCACGTAGTTTGCTGCTCTACCAAGACTCCCTGGAGGTTCAATAACGTAACCTAGATTTTCAAGCGATTTCTTATTTTCCTTAACCCAAATTCTCAGTTCCTCCTCCTTAACAGACTCAATAAGTGCTCTAACAAGTAGTTCGCTAAGACTGCTTGGCAATTTATTTTCACTTAAATGTTTAACAACATGTCTTTTGAAGTCGTACATTCTCCTACTAGCTTCCAGTCCTTGAGATAGAACTCCTGCTTCAAAATATATGCTCCTCTTATCCCATTTCTCCAATACCTCTTTAACCCAAGGTGTTTCATCAAGATA
>QMRV01000228.1 GCA_003649445.1 Thermoprotei archaeon
CACATCATATATTTCATCTCTTGTAAACGTCAGAATAGAGAACACTTTACTTTCAAAGTTCCTGTAATTGGAATGTTCGTAAAGCACTACATCCTTTATTCTTGTTGGAAGTGTTTTCCAGTATTCTCCTATACCACCTATATTAGGAGCTATAAAGGGCCTAGCGGAGAGAGCAGCTTCTACTACTACATACGATGTGAAGTTAGGTAAGCCCATATACGGAAAAAGTATGGCCAGCGATTTCCCCATATATTTCAGAACACTTTCCTTACTTAATTTACCCACGGCATTTACATTACCTGATATGCTCTTCCCGTACATCTTCCATATAACTTGCTGTATCTGTTCTTTAGTAACATTTACAATTAGTTCTGCTTCATGGTATTTACTAGTTAATTTTGATGCTAGTTTTGCTATGAACGATATACCCTTTGCTATATTCATGCCTCCTACATAAAGTAAGGTATTAGTTATGTATTTTTTATCTTTAGCATGTATATTTTCTGGTATGGGGTTAGGTACTACTGTAATTTTTCTCTCAAGTTCCCTTAGTTTTTCCTTGTCCTGCTCTAGTATTTTAGAAGCTATGGTCATAACGTAGTTTTTGTGAGCATTGGATGATACTATTATAGTATTTGATTTGCTAAGCCACGTGAAATACTTTTTTGCCAATAGTGAATCCGCAAGGCAGCTTAGTAATGTTCTAGCCTTTAACCTAGTTTCCACGCCAGTACTTCTGGTAAGTTCTAAGATTGCGTTTTTATATTTAAGTAAGCACTTAAAACAGCTAATCGAGGGTTTGTCATAGCATATAGAAATTTCACGGAGAGTCTTGTTTAGGATTTTAAGTTTATGAGGATACGGACATAGGGTGAAATGATCGTGCAAATGCGTTATGACTGGTTTACCTTTTCTCAGAGCTAATGATGAAATCCAAAAGGCCATTCTAGGAACATATACGAGAGTAATTTTTTCTAATAGGCTACTAACTAATTGTAAAGCCTTTATAGTGGGGTATCTGTTCAAACTCCTTACATTTAACACTTTAGCCCTTGGTATAAATCGATTTATGATTTCATAATTGCAACGTCTACACAAGAGGACTATCTCATATTGTGGTTTCAGGAAACGTAAAAAGCTTAAAGATGCATATTCTGCGCCACCTATGGGTTCTTCTACCTTGTCAAATACTGCTAGTACTTTTGTTTTCATCAATATTCACTAATTTTCTCTTAAAGACGGTACTGTAATAGGGTAAACCGTAACCGCTTATATAGCTATGTGTTATAAAACTCTTGAGAAACCGGAGAAACATTAAGTTAAAAATAAACCGTGTGAAAAAATGCGCGCACTAGTACTACATAACACACTTAATAGTATTGGTGGAGGAGAAAGGCTGTGTTTACACACCATTAGAGCTCTAAAAGATATAGGTTTTGAAGTATGGTTAGGTGTGGTTGAGCAAACGAACTGGGCTAAAGTGCGTAAAATTATGGGAATTAATGTTTCTGTTGATAGAGAATACTTCATTATGGGAAACATTAAAATGTTTGGTCTCTATCAGAGACTTCTTTCAGCATACCATATCATGAAACTTAAGTCTAAAGTAGATATTATAATTAACACGTACGGTGACTTATTACCCTTACCTACAGACTTAGTATATATGCACTTTCCAACATTGGCCTTGGTAAGAAAAGAACCTTGGATGAAGTACGTTAAATACACTAAATCGGCCTTCTGGCGAGCCTACTTTGCACCCTATGAATTAATACAAAGTATGCTAAAAATAATCGCTAAGTACAGTATTGTCTTAACAAACAGTACATTTAGCGCCAGAGTAATAAGTAAGTATTTTAATAAGCATGCTCTTGTCATTTACCCTCCTGTTGAAATAGCAGACTACATTAGTGTCTCCCGCAATGACGATAGAGAAGAAGCTGTTGTGTCCATAGGTAGAATGTCCCCTGAAAAGAATTGGCATTTAATCCCATATATCGCCGCGAAAATGCCTCATGTGAGGTTTTACTTGATAGGGTCTATCAGAGGTTTTCGAGCAAAACAGTATTATGATAAGATAGTGTACTTGAAGGACAAACTAAACGTAAAAAACTTAGAAATAATACCTAACGCTCCACATGCTGTAAAGTTGAAAGTATTAAGTAAATCAAAAGTTTATCTTCATTTATACCCATATGAGCACTTTGGAATAGCGGTAGTTGAAGCTATGGCTGCGGGGCTAGTACCTGTGGTCCATATGAGTGGTGGCCAGTGGCTAGATATTGTTGAAAAAGGAAAATACGGTGTAGGCTATAGTAGCTTAGAACCTAAATATATCGCAAATGCGCTTTTTAAAGCCTTAAATGCATGGAGCAAGCATGTAAAGGACAAAGTTATAGAGAAAGCTAAAACATTCTCAGACAGCTTCTTCAGGAGAAAAATATCTAGAATAGTTAAGAGATATGTCGAAATTAAGTCGGAATGGAGAGGTGCTCACCTATAATACCTAAAATCAGTGTTATCGGCCTTGATGGCATGAATTGGAGTTATCTAGAGAAAATATTTGAAACAGGTAGTATGCCATATACTAAGAACCTAATAAATAAATCACAAAAATATGTTCTCCAATCAACATTTCCCCCTATGAGCTATCCTTCATGGCTAAGCATAATGACAGGTGTTAATCCGGGAAAGCATGGAATATTTGGCTTCACGTTTGTGGACAGAACTTTATGGGAAAGTAAAGTATTTAATACGCTTCACTTGGAACATCCAAGAATACATGAAATGTTAGCTATGATCAAAATAAAATCGATAATGATAAATCCTATGCCTGGATATCCGATAATACCCTTGGATGGAACCCATGTTATTTCTGACGTATTTGTTCCACGCACAATATACTATCCTAGCATTATGGAGAAATATGCAAACATACTAACGGATAATAAGGCTAAAAAAGGAAGTTACATCGAAGAAACCTTAGATAAACATATGAAGTACTTAAGTATAGTTGAAGATACTGTAGATAAATTAAGTTGGAGCTTGTACTGGATCACATTAAGACAGCCAGATGAGGCAACTCACAAGTCTCCTAGAGATGTTCTAAGATTAAGCCATGGTCTTAGAAGGGTTTTTAAAATAATAGATAAGATTATTGAAACCCTTGCACTAAGAAGCGATATTGTTGTAATAGTTTCAGATCATGGATTTAAAATGTGTAAGTACGGGATATCTATTAACGACATCCTATTGAAACATGGTTTTGTATGTTTAAAGAAAAGTTTAAGTTCGAGGGAAAGCAGTAGAACAGCTATGTTCTTGGCTGCCACAAAATTCGTACAGAAAATACCACCGCTAGCTAGGTTTGCCAGAGATATATACATTAAGTTAAGTTCGAAATTCCGTTTCAAAACATACTATAAACAACCAGACTTTAGTTGCTCTCAAGCTTTCATGCATTCTGCAAGCTCCTTTGGAGTTTACGTGAAATCACCAACTATATTATCCGAGGTAAAAGCCGTACTTTTAAAATACAAGGGAATAAAGTGGGTTAAACAGCCAAACCATATATATCAAGGCCCTTACTTGGCTAGGGCACCAGATCTTCTTATAATGCCCGATCTAGACAGAGACTTTAAGCTTGCTTCAAGTAATATACATGGTACAGAATACATTGCAATGAA
>QMRV01000229.1 GCA_003649445.1 Thermoprotei archaeon
TAAATTTTCTTCTTACTTCGTACGCTACTATTGTAAATGCTGTTAAAGTTAATGGATTTTTAACACGAATGGTGAAGGGCTTATCACCATAGTTTTCCACAATAATTCCATCAACTCCTCCTGTGTAAAGAGCTTCTGCATCCTTTAGTGCGCTTTCTAATATTTCCCCTAAATCTCCTTTATAAAGAGGCGTTCCAGGAAGGGGTTTTAGATGGACAACACCTATAATGGGTTTTTCTATATCTTTAAATAGTGATGCATTATTCATGCTGATTAACCTTAATGAAAACTAAGAGAGTAATTTCTATTAAACCTTAAAGATAGTTAACCACATAGGGTATCACATTTTGACTGCCTCATGCCTAAGAACATATGGCAAGAAAGATTTGGAGGTTGCCGAATACCCCTTTGAGGTCTTGTACCCTAAAGAGGTTCTTATTAGAGTTAAGAAGGTACTATTAACTCCGTTAGACTTACGCATAATAGACGGCAAAATTGTTCCTAGAACTTCTAGTCCATATATACTTTCAAGTATAGCCTTAGGCGTTGTAGTTGATAAGGGAGTTAATGTTCAAGATTCCATTATGGGAAAAAATGTTGTAATAGGTCCCGAATGTAGAAATAAGCTTTTCGCCTATGATGTTAAAGGACTAGCTAGAACCTATGCTGCGGTAAGCATAAACTGTGTTGAGGCCTTGTATGTCAAACACTTAGAATCAGTGTTGCTAATTATTCCTCTCATTAACAAGATAATTAACGTTTTGAAGGCCTTAAAGAAGAAGGCAATAATAACGTTTGATAACTGTCTTTTCAATATTATTTCTCAAGCGCTTAATATCTTAAACATGCAGTATAGTATTATAGGAGAACATACTTTAGAAGTCATTTGCGGCAGTAAGGAGAATAATACAAAGATAAACATAAGTTTTGACTATAGGGAGGACATCATAGCAAATGACGTATGGAATATTTCGTGCTTAAGAAACACATCGTTTAATTATAATGTTGCAAAATGCTTAGATAAAATTAGATTACATGAAATTTTAACCGAAATAAGTGTTGATGATATTGATAATTTAGGTTTAAAATTCTTGGTAAAAGAAATGCGTAGGAAACTTGTTGTTATTACTTTCTAGTCTTCTTAAACATTCCACGGCCAAGTCTCTTATGTGCCTCAGCAAGATGCCCCGCAGATAATGCTGCGAGCAGGCTTAGTTCCCCAGCTAAGACAGCTGCTGCCACTATTTCCGCAAACTTCTTAGCATTTGTTCCTGGGGGATTTCCTGAACCATAAACTCCCATTATCTGCAACGCCTCTCTTTGTGTAGGTAACCGTGTTCCACCACCCACTGTCCCAACTTCTAAGCTTGGTAGTGTAACTGAAATGTATAGGTCTTCACCAACTAGTTCAGCCCATGTGTATCCCATGCTACTTTCAACTACTTGAGCTGCATCCTGACCTGTTGCTATGAATATCGCTGCTACAATGTTAGCGTAGTGTGCGTTAAAGCTTAAACTTCCTGCCCTAGCTGACCCTAAAAGATTCTTTCTTGTATTCACCTCAACGATATTCTTAGGTGTGGTTTTAAGAACTTCTTTTACTATGTCTTTTTTAATTATTGCCTCTGCAATTACTGTTTTTCCTCTACCAAATAACATATTCATTAACGAAGGCTTCTTATCTACGCATAAATTACCGCTTAAAGATAGGCATTTAAGACCGAGATTATTTTCTATGTACTTGCATGCCTTATCTGTAGCTATGGTTACCATATTCATGCCCATAGCATCGCCTGTACTATAAATGAACCGTAACCACACATTATTACCTACTATGAAGGGATCTATTCGTAAAAGCTTACCATGCCTTGTTGTGGATTCTGCTTCAGTTTTTATCTCTTCAAAATGTTCTTTCACCCACTCAACAAGCTCAACTGCTTCTTCAATACTTGAGGTCCTAAATAGAGGGGCTCTACTCATGGAATCATTTAGGATTTTTACTTTAGCTCCGCCGCTTAGTGTTATTGCTTTACATCCTCTATTAATACTGGCTACTAACGCTCCTTCTGTTGTAGCTAGCGGGATATAGAATTCTCCTTTAGCATAGTCGCCAAAGATTTTAAGAGGACCTGCTATTCCAAGAGGTACTTGTATCGCTCCTATGGGGTTTTCTATGTTTCTCCCTACGACTTCATTCCATTCTATTGTTGTAAATCCTATGTTAGCTAACTGTATGTTAAGCATTTTTTCCAGAACAAGCCTTCTTACTAAAACAGCTATATTGCTGTTCCCAAGTACTTCATCAAGTTCATGAAGCTTTATCTCGCCGCTTAAAACTTTACTTACAATATTTTCGAGTTCTTTATTGGACGTCATGGTGGGTATTCTCCTCGAACATAAATTTCTCTATACTGGTTTAAATTTAATACCATACTTTATTAGACCAATCTTCCCATCTTCGCATATTTTCCTTAGAACAGCTTTTACCTTCATACCCATCTTAACGTTTTCCGGTTCAACATCAGTTAATTGAGCTAATATTTTAATCCCTTCTTTAAGCCTAACTATAGCGAAAACTATGGGAGCATATTCTCTATATCCTTCGAGAACAATGTATTGTATAGTATATGTTAGTACCTCGCCTTCTCCACTAAGTTTTCTTCTAAAAAGATTCTTATTTCCGCAATTATCGCATATGGGTCTTGGTGGGTAATGTATTTTCCCGCACTTATTGCATACTGTGGCTTCAAGTAAGTAGTGTGCTTTAATTTCCCTCCAAACTCTTGGTACAGATATTTTCATGGACATTCACACTCACCTCTTAAGTATTATTACAGTTACTGTTGTTCCTAAACCTCCTATGCTCTGAGCTAATCCTATATCACCTCCTACATTTACTCCGGGAAAATCCCCCCTAAGTTGCATAGCAACTTCTGCAATCTGATAAACTCCAGTAGCTCCGACAGGATGACCTCTGGCCTTAAGTCCTCCGCTAGGGTTTACTGTCGGTTTATCACCGGGCCAAAACCTACCTTCGTTCATGAGTTTCGGCGTTTTTCCTCTTTCTGAGAAACCTAAATCCTCTAAATTCATGAAACCGAGAACTGTAAAAGCATCATGAACCTCAGCTACATCTACGTTTTTCGGCTCTATCTTAGCCATTTCATATGCTTTTTTCGCGGCTAAAATTGTTGCTTCAAATGATAGAAGGTTTTTCCTATAGGCTACATATATGTGGTCTGTGGCCATGCCTACTCCAGCTATTTCAACTGGGGTATCTGTTAGTTTTTTAGCAACTCTGTCGGAAGCTAGAATTAACGCTGATGCACCATCACCTATAGGGCTTGAGTCGAGAAGTCTAATAGGGTCTGCAATCACCATTGACTTTGCTACTTGCTCCTTTGTTACTTCAAACCTAAGCTGAGCATAAGGGTTCTTAACAGCATTTTTATGCATTAGAACAGGCCATATTGACATTTCATCTCTTGAAACATTATATTCGTTCATGTACATCCTCATAACTAAAGCATTTAACCCAGTAAAACTTATTCCATGAAATAGCTCATATTCTGCGTCGGCTGCTTGCGCTAAAGCTTTAGAAACTATTCTCGTAGGATATTCTGTTTGCTTCTCAACACCGCCAACCATAACTACATCAAACATCCCCGAAGCGACTAGGAAA
>QMRV01000230.1 GCA_003649445.1 Thermoprotei archaeon
AGCTACTATTTCATTTAATGAAGGATAGTGAACTAAATGTTTTAGCCCTAAGAATTCAGCTACATAAACTGCGTACTCTAAATCAGGAGATGAAGCATCGTAAACCACCGTAATTGCCCTTAAATTTCTTCTAGCAGTAACGTATGATGAAGCAATAAAAGAAGTATCAATACCTCCAGATAGTAGCATGCAATCGCAGGCTCTGCTCTGAAGTTCTTTACGAACTATTTTAGCTAATTCAATTCCGTATTCTAAACAGTTCATAACTACGTCGCAAAGTATTTTATCAATATTGCAGTATAAGTATTTTCTTTAAAGTAACCGCGAGGGCCCCGCTATATCTCTATTGAGTATTAAATTACTATGAGGAATTATCTTGAGATAGGGGTCAAGGTGCTGTTTAAAATAAAGTTTCTATTCTTAAGGGCGGGGTAGAAGTTTCCATTGCAGACAACTAAATACGATATAAAATGAAGCTGCATGTTTAAGAGTTCTAGAGCTTAAGCTTTAAGCTACGATTGAAGGTTTGGTTCTCTTAACCTTTTACAGTCTTACTTGTTTCAAGTCCATGGTTTACTATTGCGAATTTGGCGATTAGTGTTGTTTTCAAGGTTAAGTAGTAAACTTAATTTGCGGAGGTTTTAAGAATTAAATATTGATGATTAGTATTAACTAGTTGGTGGTTCTTGTTTGGAGGTTTTTGCTATACTTGCTGAAGCTGTGAATTGTATGAGGAGAGCTAGGGATTTAACTCCTCCTGGAAATAGAGTTGAAATATCGGCTCTTAGGTGGGAGCTTTACGCATCCTTGCAGAATATTCTCGATGCTTTAGCTATAGTGGTTTCCGATTTAGGGTTAAGAAAACCTAGTTCCTACGCTGACTTAGGTGTAGTTCTTAGTGAAGAAGGTTTAGTAAGTAGGGAAGATGCTGAATCTGTTAGGTTAATTGCTGTAACTAGAAATACTTTGGCCCATGCTTATCGTAAGCTAACTGTTGAAGACTTTGTTCAAATTGTTAAACATGTTCTTCCAAGAGCTGAGCATATTGTTGAAGTGTTAAAGGAGATTGCGAATAGGAAAGGTCTGGATCCGAAAGAGAGGAAAGTTCTTGGTGTAGACTTAGATAAGATTGGCGAGGTCTTTAGGAGGCATAATGTGGTTTTAGCATACCTATTCGGGAGTAGGGCTAAGGGTTTAGAAAGTGTTGGAAGCGATTACGATATAGCTGTACTCTTTAGCAAACCCAGGGTAACAGTGGTTGATGAAATAGAGCTAACATTGGATATTGCTAAAACACTAAATATACCTCCAGACAAGGTAGATGTTATAGCATTAAACAATGCTGATGTATTGCTTAAAGCAAGAATACTTAGAGAAGGTATTCCAATATACATGCTAAACAATGAGCTGAGGATGAGGTGGGAGAGAGGAACATTTATTCAAATACTTAACTCTACAGACCTATACGCAATATACATCAAGAGAACATTAAAAACAAAAACTAACACCTCACCACCTTAACTACCGCAGTTTAGCTAAGGCTGTGGAAAACACCATATAAGGAGGAGGTTTATAAGTCTAATCCCTCTAATAGCTTCCTCTATTACTTCTTCTAAATTTCTGTTTTCGTTAACTACTTCTACAGCGTTTACTGTTCTAGCTCTAGCTATTATTTTATATGTTGCTGTTAGTGTTTTTGGTTCTTCGAAACCGCATTCTATGTCAGTTTTTGTTTGTGTTTTATACTGAAATGTTAGAAGGAATTTTCTAAGTATAGATTTAACCCACCATAACGATTTTCTCTACTAATGACAGGCAGTTGCTAAGGTTTGTACATTTAATCTCATAGATATAGGTGTCACTGCCTAGTCTAGATATAACTCTATAGGGTAGGTTAAGTGATGTGATTACTAAGGAAGAGTGGAGTATCTTATTTTCCACATTTGTTATGTTTAGTGAGGTACGATATTGTGCTACTAATTTCTCGCCTGTCGGCGTTTTGTAGAAGACTGCAATATATTGCGGAGCATAGTACATTACTTTACGCCAATTAATTGCTCGGCAAGGGTAAAATACTATAATGGCTGTGTTGTTCGGGTTAAAATCTTGGATTACTTCGATGAATTTAAATACTGCAAGATCACGTTCTCTTATTTCATTAAATGTACAAGATGTACCTAGAAAATAGAGTGCTGCTCTCTGCAAAGAAGGCATTTTAGCAAGCTCCTGTTTTGGTACACCATAAATAAAGATAAAGCAGTTTAGCACTAGAGCTAATATTAGCAATATTTTAATTCTTTTAAAAATCACGGTTGCAAACCATATCAATATTGTACTCAAAACTGCCGTAGCTGGTAACAAGTACCCTGTTTTACCGAAATGAATAAATGTCGTAAATGCTGAGAAGATCAGCACGGTAGCTATCATCAGGCAAACATGTTTACTAACGTATTTAATTATTCTCTTAACCGATATTATATATGCTATTACTACAGGTATTGATAATATGTTTAAGCTATTTCCACCAATCAATACTTCCAGGTTTTTTACAAAGTTTTTCGCAACAACGTACGTGGGCGCTAAGCCCAGAACAGTTTTGCTGAAAGCACTTGAAAACTGTTTCAAGGTTACATTTAGCCAATTAATGAGGTTCCCGCACAACAGTGCTTGAGGTATTAGCCATGCCGCTATTCCAACAGCATATAATATTATTAGGGAGAGAAGAGTTCTCTTGTTCAATTCCCTTTTTAATCTATATATAATTGCATACGCTGCTACAGGTAGAAGAAATACTGGAATTTCTATCCTAAATCCTCCGCTAAACCCTAGGAGAAAGGATGCTACTAATGCCTTTTTCATATCGCCATCTTCCATGAATAGGAGAACAAGGTATAATATTGTAATAGTGAAGAATGCACCGCTAGCATAGTTTTCAGCTGTAGCTCTATAATACCATGATATCGGGTTTAGGAGCCATGATAGTGCTGCTAATACTGAAATACTTTTTCTTACCCTGAAAATTTCGCGAAGTATACGATACATGATATAGGCTACGAAGCCTTCAAGTATTGCGTTAATAATTATTGACGCTAAATTTGCGTCAAAAACCAATGAAAACAGCTTTAATAAAGCTACCCAGGCTACATAGCCTGGGGGATGTGGTCTATGAAGAGCTACATTATAATTTTCTAGTGCTAAAGCAAACTGCACAGCATCCCACGTGGTTAATGTTAAGGCTCTAAAGAATAAGGCTGTTGTTAAGGATACGGTGAATAGTAATACTATTACAATAACTTCACGTAATTCTTTTTTCGCCAACGTCTCACGCGTAATCTCAGCCTCAAAGCAGAATCGTACGGTTAATGATTAATTTAAGTCTCAAAACTAAGTGTACAAGATATTCTCTATTATTGTTTTTGGTATTCTATTTTCTTCGTAATTTTTACTGCATTAAGATACTTGACTATAAAATTACAGTTGTATAATTGCTGCTAGAATTAGTTTACTAGAAATTTTTATATACTAGTAATTCGAGAGCAGTACTATGGTTTTGGTTATTGGGTGGTGTTTGTGGGGGAGGTTGTTAAGGTTACGAGGAATTTTCAGGTGACTATTCCTGCTTCTGTTAGGTGTAGGGTTGGGATTAGGGAGGGTGATTTTGTTAGGGTTTTCTATGATGAG
>QMRV01000231.1 GCA_003649445.1 Thermoprotei archaeon
AATTAAACATGAAATAATAACAATTCCAATTTACCTATATACAATTCTCAGCAATACAATAACAAATCATAAACAAAGCATCCCCCATAAACTTATAAAATCAAAAGCACATTAACAATCCATAAAGGAGGTCAACATAATAAGCAACTCCAAAACAGTTACCATAAAAATTCCAAAATGGATAAGCGAAGAAATGATTAAAAAAGTCATAGAAGAAATATTAGCAGAACTAAAAGTACAACAACCCATTAACTAACACATGATAGTATAAGCTCAGATACACCCTAACACAACTGTGCATGGTAATTTCTGTCTTTAAATCTAATGAAGAGGAAAACGACTCACACCAATATATAAGCAAGTAGACTACAACTACTACCCTAGAGTATTAGAGCTAGTAGGGCGTGAATGATAAGAGTATGCTATTACTTGAAGAACTAGTTAATCGTCTTCAGCGAGCCTCTAAGAATCTGAAGAAAGCCCTTGGCGACAGGTTTGTAGGGTTAATGCTCTTCGGAAGCTATGCTAGAGGTGAAGCCTCTGAGGAGAGTGATGTAGACGTGCTCGTCGTCCTACGTGGCTTAGAGGGCTTCAAAGCTAGAAGTGAAATATATAGTATCCTAGCAGAACACATTAAAAAACCCGTAACACTCATAGATGTAGAGCTGGAGGAGGTCTCCAAGAAAGAATTAGAGGTAACCCCCCTACTCCTCAACATCCTCTACGACGGCCAAATAATCTACGATGAATCGGGCATCCTAAGGAGACTTAAGGACAATGCCTTCAAGCTCGTTAAGAAAGCACAATTGGTGAGATATAGAACACCTAATGGAAAGTACGGATGGAAAAGAGCTGATGGGAAGCCATTAGAGGTTGTAGAGACTTGAAACTCAATCCGCAAAGTCAAGTACAGTACAGAGTAAAGCTTGCAACGAGATATTTAAAAGAAGCTGAAGAGGCCATTAAGCGTAAGGACTATAGGAACACAGTAGCATCATCCCAACTATGTGCGGAAAACGCGGCTAAAGCCATAATAGCACTATACAGAATCCCCAGCTGGAGCCACGACCCATCACATGAACTACTCGAAGTAATCCAGCACTTAAAACCTGAACTAAGAAGATTAGCTAAAGAACTAGCTGAAATAGCTAGAAAACTAGCACCAGAACATGGAAGAACAACATACGGTGAACCAACTAGAGGTCTAACACCATGGGACATATATAGCGAGGAAGATGCGATAGAAGCCCTATCAATGGCGAGAAGAGCATGGAAATCAATGAAAACAATACTAAAAGAACTAAAAATCATGAATAATGCCCAAACCACACACTCCTAAACATAATAGCAGTAGTCCTAGTACCAACACACATCGGAACAACTTAAATAGAGATCTCATCAATAAGAAACTAGTTGAGATAGAGACATTCCTGCACTTATTCAACCCATGGCTCCTACTAGTAGCAATAGTCCTATTCACGGTATCTACCTTGATGATGGGTGGCTTAGTAACCGTCTTACTACTCATGGTGGAACTAGTACTATTGCATATTAAACAGTACAGGATGTGGATCACTACACAGCTAACACTCATGGTAGCAACAATACGAAACTTATGAGCAAGATGAGGCTAGATTTATGATTAGTTTCTCCGAACCCAAATTTGTTAATAGGAGTAGAGAGCTAAGTAGGTTAAGAGAATTCTGCTCTACTTCTAGAGCATTACCACTCTACATATTTGGCCCTGAAGGTTGCGGTAAAACTAGACTGTTAAGAGAATTTACTAGGAATTTCACTAACTACTTTAGCGGTGACAGTATTGCTCTATACATTGATGCTTTAGAGAGAGAATCTATTGAGAGAGCATTAATTACATCATCTCCAGTAAAAATTACAGCAAATATAATCCACTCACTAATTAGCAAATTTGTAGATATCGAAGTTGGTAAGTGCCTAGCTAACAACATATCAACTCTACTAGAGAAAGCTATCGGTAAGAAGAGGCTTAGAGATAAATATGTTCTAGTAGTAGTTGATGATATCACCAGATCCATAGGTTTAGATAAAATTGAATGGTATGTAAAGTGGCTATATGAGTTAAGATGGAAACTTGAAGAAGAATATAAACCAAAATCAATAAACTTCATAGCAACAACAAGTGAGGAATTAAGTCTAGACATAATCTCAAAACATAGACACGCACACCCACTACTAATATGGAATTTAAATAGGGAATCATTCAAAGAACTATTTCGAGAACTAAAACCACCAAACCACATAGAATTCCAAGAGATATGGAGACTACTCGGAGGAAACCCTGGAAAACTAGTAGAACTCGCAAGACAATTCAAATGGAACATAGAGGAAATGACAAAACTATACGAGAAGAAGATTAGGAGAATAATTGACAAAATTCTCAGAGAAAAGCTAAACAATGAACTACAAATTGCTCTAGAAGACATAGATGGCTTAGAAAAAGTAAAAACAAAGAAAATGGAGAAGCTCATAAACATACTAATAGATTCAAACCTAATAATATACAAGTACTGGCCAACACTACACGGCATAGATATAGCTGAAAATAGCGAACTAAATATTGGTAAGTACTATTCATGGCAAGTACCAATGTACCGAGAAATCACACAAAAACTACTACAAGAACATGAAAGTTAGGTCTAGGGGTAATGCAATGAGCATTAAATTCCTAGAACTAGAAGATGATAGGAAGCATTTAACTAGAAAGTATAGTCAGAAGGAGAAAGAGGAGTGGAAGATGAATGCAATAAATTATGACCCGGAAGCAGATGTACTAGTAGTACGATTAAGGGATGGAAAAATAGTAAACGAGAAACTACTAGATAACGATATAATATTAGGCGTAAACGAAGAAAACGAAATAGTATACATTGAAATATGGGATGCATCAAAAGATGACTAACAAAAACACTAGTAAACCTAGCAAGAAAGAAGAGAAATATAGTAAAAGCAATAATAGAAAGTACAAAGTAAAAAGAAACCAAAAACTTAGGGACTAAGAAATGAGTGAAGAAATAAGATTCGTCAATAGATTACAGGAGTTAAAAGCTTTAAGAGACTGGTGCTCAAAGCAAAGAGATGTACCACTCTATATCTATGGACCAGAAGGCTGTGGGAAAACAAGACTACTAAAGGAATTTGTAAGAAAGTTTAATAATTATTTTGGAGAAAAGGCTATAGCAATATACATCGATGCACTAGAAAGAGTTTCCCTTGAAAAAGCATTATTAACATCAAAAACAGTAGAAATAGCTAAGGAAGTCATAGAGAAATTCATCAATAAATTTACAAACAAAGGCTTTGGCATTGGAAGAATATTAGCAGATGCTATATCAGTAATCCTAGAAAAAGCCCTCATTAAAAGAAAACTTAAAGACAATTACGTACTTGTAGCCATAGATGACGTAACAAGAGCAATAGGTTTAGACCAAATTGAATGGTATGTAAAATGGCTATACGAACTCCTATGGAAGCTAGCAGAGGAGTATAAGCCTAGAGCAATAAACTTTATCGTAACAACATCAGAAGGACAAAGCCTAGATTTAGTTTCAAGACACAGACACGCACACATTAGACTAATCTGGAACCTAAGCAAACAGTCATTTAGAGAACTATTCTACGAATTGAAGCCCAAAAAAGG
>QMRV01000232.1 GCA_003649445.1 Thermoprotei archaeon
ATCATAGGGTTTGTAGCAGGCTACGCCATGAAGCCGCCAGCAGCAACACCAGCGCCTACCCCAACACCAGCAGCGAAAACAATAAAAGTCGCTGCTTGGGGTTCGGGGTCTCCTGCAGACGTTACTAGAGTAGATAATGTTGAAAGAGCAGCTAGCATTTTAAACAGACTATTTGAAGCAGTAGGTGTTAACATTAAAATTGAGGTAGAAAAGAGGTTCTTCAGAGGAGACTACATGGAGAAACTCACAGCAGCTTTTGCTGCCGAAGAAGCTCCCGACATTATCGCTATGAAGAACTTACCGGGTCTTGCAGACGGAGGATATGTAATAGCTTTAGATGACTCTGTTGAAAAGTATAGTGACCTACTCGAAGACGTATATCCAATATTATGGAATTCTGTCAAGTATAAGGGTAAGATATGGGCTCTACCACAAGATACGGAGGCAAGACCACTATACTTTAGAAAAGATGTCCTAAGACAACTAGGTTGGGGCGAGGAAGAGATCGAAGCATTACCTGAGAAGATTAAGAATGGAGAAGTTACACTACTAGACTTAATAGAGGTTGCTAAGGAAGCAATGGATAAAGGACTTGTAGAATGGGGCTTCTACCATAGACCAAACTTTGGTGGAACACCATTCGTAATCCTATACTATCAGTACGGTGGAGTGCTCCAGGATCCAGAAACGGGCAAGCTAGTGTTAGACAAGTCAGCCATGCTGAAAATGCTACAGCTGCTACATAGAATGGCTCAAGTAGACAAGGTACTACCGCCAACAATGATAGGTACTTCATGGAGAGAAATACATGCAGGATTCGTCAATGGCAGAGTACTGTTCTGGTTTGGTGGAACATGGCAATGGGCTGAATGGCAAAAAGCAGCATATCATGAAGAACTAGAAGAATTACCTGAAGAATACGAATGGGAAAACATAGGTTTTGCATTAGTACCAGCACCTGAACCAGGGCTTAAACCAATGACCCTATCAAGCCCATATCTATACTATGTAACAGCACAGTCCAAGAACCCAGAGTTAGCATTTCTACTAATAACTTTAGCAACTTCAGCACCAATAGATGCTATACACGCTGTAGATAGCGGACACCTACCAGTAAGATCAACAACTGTAGATCAACCATATTACAAGCAGTCAAAGTTCCATAGTGAAATCGCTTACATGCTAAAGTATACATCGTTTGAACCATTACATCCAAAATGGGAAGCATATAAGGATGCATGGATAACAGCGATAACAAAGGTTGAGAAAGGAGAACTAACGCCAGAAGAAGCATTACAAGAAATGATAACCACATTACAAGCAGAGTTAGGTGATGAACTAATAATTAGAGAGTAAAATTTTAAATCCAAGTTTTCTTTTTTATTTATTCAAGCATGTCTAAACTACTATCCCCATAGAAGACCTTACTTATATATTCATACTGACTATTCCTCATAGTCGATAATCGCCTACATTATTAAGCTAAGAAGGTGCTGATAATTGGCTTTAAAGATAAGTAGAAAAATGTTACCTTGGATATTCTTAGCACCTATGCTATTGATGATTATTTTCTCATGGATTGCCCCAGTACTTTTAACTGTTTACTTAGGGTTTACCGATTTAAGTTCTAAAAACTTCTTAGACTTTATTAGAAACTTTTTCGCCGAGAATGTTCACCTTACTTTGGAGAACTTTGAAAAAATATTTTTCGCTAAAGACCCTTATGTTGTAGAAGCCTTAACGATAACAGTAATTTATGTTATAAGCGTTTTATCTATAAATGCTATTTTTGCCTTAGTTTTATCTATAGCAATAGCCTACTTTGTTAGAAACGAAATAGTTTCCATGCTTTTAAGAATTTCATGGTTAATACCTAGAATTATGCCTGGAATAATTTATGCTTTAGTTTGGAACTGGTTTATAGATCCTAAATATGGGTTATTAAATACATTACTGAAGTTCGCAGGTGTTCCTGAAGCATTACTTCCTGAAAGTTGGCTTCTATCACCACCCTATTCTCAAATACTTATGATTGTTGTTAACGGATATGTTGGGGCAAGTTTTGGAATGATAATATATACTGCGGCTATTAAGTCCATACCCACAGATATAATTAATGCAGCTTTAGTTGACGGAGCATCAGATTTTCAAATAGCTAGACACATAATAGTACCGCTACTTAAATGGCCAATGCTATTTGTTATTTCGTGGCAAACACTTAGCTTACTAAGCTCATACGAGTACATACTAATGATCTGGGGTTCAGGTGGTGGAGGAGGCTATGCTGGAATAGCTAGAGCAGCAAAGGTAATGGTATGGTCTTTATACTCCTATAGCAGAGCTTTTGCTGCTGGAGAACACTTATACGGATATGCTTCAGCCCTATCGTTGATCCTTGTTGTTGTTGGTGTAGTTCTTATAGTAACATACTTCAAAATATTTGGTTTTAGAAGACTTATGGAACCGAGTAGAATAGAGGTGTAAAGGAAATGCATAAGAAGCTCAAAATGCCTTCAATAGGGGGTAGAACGATAATATTAAACATAGTTAAGTGCCTGCTAGTAATTATTATTGCAGTAATACCTTTAATTCCTGTATGGTCTATGCTGTTATGGCTTGCAGTACAGAGCTTTAGCGGGAGAGTAATACTAGGAATTATTCCCTCAGAAGTCACCTTTAAGAACTGGAGGTTCTTATGGTCGCCTATTAAAATGGGGTTAAAAGAATATCCGAACATATGGCCTATAACTTTAAACACTTTATTTTTAGCATTAGGAGTTACAGGGCTTGTTGTTTTCGTAAGTACTCTTGGAGGCTATGCTTTATCTAGAATGGAGTTTAAAGGTAGAATGGAGCTAATGCAGTTTATAATAGCTCTTCACGCGTTTCCAAGCATAATATTGCTAATAGCGCTTTTTGTAATTCTCAACAATTTAGGACTGTACGGTAAAGGATACATGACTCTGGTAGGTATAATTTTAGTGAAAGCCGGCTTAGAAATTCCTATGGCAACGTGGATTATTAAAGGATTTTTCGATGCGATACCTTGGGATCTTGAATGGGCTGCTTTAGTTGATGGATGCACTAGGTGGAAGGCCTGGAGAACGGTAATTTTGCCATTAGTTCTCCCGGGAATAGGTGCAATATCAATATTTTCATTCTTATCAGGCTGGTCTGAATTCCTACTGGTATTCACTTATGTAGAGGATGAAGCATATTATACATTACCTGTGCTCATATATCATATGATTGGAGAATTCAAATTCATAGACTGGGGTATGCTTGCAGCCTTAGGATTGTTCTTCACAATACCTACAATTATATTCTTCGGTACGTCACAGAAACTTCTCTTAAGAATATATGTTGGTGGTATTAAGAGGTGAAAACTCCATGGTTAAAGTTACATTAGATAATGTAAGTAAGTTTTTTGGAAAAGTGAAAGCAGTTGTAGATTTAAACCTTAGAATAGGAGATGGAGAATTCGTAGCATTATTAGGCCCTTCCGGTTGCGGTAAAACAACAACATTACTGATGGTTGCTGGAATATATAAGCCAACCAAGGGGAAAATCCTTTTTGACGATAAGGACGTAACAAAACTACCTCCGAGAGATAGAAACGTCGGCATGGTTTTCCAAAGTTACGCATTATATCCTCACATGAGCGTATAC